>CAZZZJ010000151.1:5928-7169 GCA_964658355.1 Beijerinckiaceae bacterium | reverse complement strand
CCGGAACCGCGGCGTCGTCAGAACCGCGATTGGGCACGAAACGGATTCAGGAGAGCGACGATGGCTGCCAGCGCGGCATTGCAACCGGCCGGTGCCGGGACGGGCGAGGTCAAGGACCTCTACGAGATGGGCGAGATCCCGCCGCTGGGCCATGTGCCGGCCAAGATGTACGCCTGGGCGATCCGTCGCGAGCGCCACGGGCCGCCGGAAGAGTCGCATCAGCTCGAGGTGCTGCCGGTCTGGTCGATCGGCGACGACGAGGTGCTGGTCTACGTCATGGCCGCCGGCGTGAACTACAACGGCGTCTGGGCGGGCCTGGGCGAGCCGATCTCGCCGTTCGACGTGCACAAGGCCGAGTACCACATCGCCGGCTCCGACGCGTCCGGCATCGTCTGGGCGGTCGGCGCCAAGGTTAAGCGCTGGAAGGTCGGCGACGAGGTCATCGTCCACTGCAACCAGGACGACGGCGACGACGAGGAGTGCAACGGCGGCGATCCGATGTTCTCGTCCTCGCAGCGGATCTGGGGCTACGAGACGCCCGACGGCTCCTTCGCGCAGTATTGCCGGGTCCAGTCGCGCCAGCTGATGAAGCGCCCGCAGCACCTCACCTGGGAGGAGGCGGCCTGCTACACGCTGACCCTCGCCACCGCCTACCGCATGCTGTTCGGCCACGCACCGCACACCGTCCGTCCCGGCCAGAACGTGCTGATCTGGGGCGCATCGGGCGGCCTCGGCGTGTTCGGCGTCCAACTCTGCGCCGCGTCGGGCGCCAACGCCATCGCCGTGATCTCCGACGAATCGAAGCGCGACTACGTCATGAGCCTCGGGGCCAAGGGCGTGATCAACCGCAAGGACTTCGACTGCTGGGGCCAGTTGCCCAAGGTGAACTCGCCGGAGTTCAACGCCTGGACCAAGGAAGCCCGCAAGTTCGGCAAGGCGATCTGGGACATCACCGGCAAGGGCAACGACGTCGACATCGTGTTCGAGCACCCCGGCGAGGCGACCTTCCCGGTCTCGGCACTGGTGGTGAAGCGCGGCGGCATGGTGGTGTTCTGCGCCGGCACCACCGGCTTCAACATCACCTTCGATGCCCGCTACGTCTGGATGCGCCAGAAGCGCATCCAGGGCTCGCACTTCGCCCACCTCAAGCAGGCCTCGGCCGCCAACCAGTTCGTGATCGACCGCCGGGTCGACCCGTGCATGAGCGAGGTGTTCCCCTGGGAGAAGATCCCGCAGGCGCA
>CAZZZJ010000151.1:3073-5828 GCA_964658355.1 Beijerinckiaceae bacterium | reverse complement strand
CCGTAGCTTTCCTGCTTGGTCGCCTTCTCGGTGATCAGGTCGGCATAGGCCTGCCGCATCTCCGGCGAGACGGACACCGTACGGGCCTTCTCGGTCTTGCGCTTCGGCGCCTTCTTGAAGGTGTTGTTGGTCTCGCTCATGCCGGGCCTCCTATCGTGATCGTCGGGATCGGCGCGCCGCCTCGGCGGCAGCACAGGGCAGGCGGATAAAAAAGAAGGCGGGGCGGCTTTCGCCGTCCCGCCTTCGTGATTCTATCGTCCGAGGAAGATAGAGGCCAGTCGCTGGAGCAGGCCCCGCGGTGCGGGCGGAGGCGCGCTCTGCCCAGGACTGTCCCCGATCTAAGCGTTCGACGCGAAGGGGTGGGTCGCGGACTTGCGCTGCTCGGTGACCGTCGCGGCCTTCGGCTCGCCGTTGACGGCGCGCTGAATTGACAGCTTGGTGGCCTCATAGTTGTACTTCTGGATCTTGGCGTCGTCGGCCGCTTCCCAGTGGATGAACACGCCGACCAGGATGAACAGGTCGTCGGCCTCGTCGGCGGGGATGATGCCCTCGGCGACGGCATCCTGCACGGCCATGGCGACGCCATGCTGGGCGGGGCCGAACATCTGGACGGCCTGGCGGGCGTCGTTGATGGTCACCTTGTTGAACATCAGGGTGTTGGGCTTGCACGGCAGGTTCGGCGCGATGACCGCGAGCAGGCTGGTGAAGCCGTGCTTGTTGTTCACGAGGCCGTTGCAGAAGGCGGTCTCGGCCGGCGAACCGCGCGGTCCGATGATCAGGTCGATGTGGGCGACCTCGTTGCCGTCGCCGACGAGGGCTTCGCCGACCTGGACCTTGGTGATCTTTGCCATTCGGGTTTTCTCCCTGGATTCCAAAACTGGGGACCGCGGCCCGTCGTGTCGGGCGCGGCCGGAAGCCATCCTTGTTCGCGACGCCCGGCCTTGGAAAAGCCGGGCCGGTTAGCCCGGATAGCGGCGCGGACCCTACAGCGCGGTCCGGCCCGTCACAACCCATGGCAAGGCGCTGGAATCGATATTAAAAGCGCGGCTCGGCGCTTGACGGCGGGAACTTTTTCAGGGGCCGCGCGCCGTGTCGGCGGCGGATGCGAGCGCGTCGCAGAACAGAGTTGCGACGGTGAAGTCGGCGCTGGTGCCCGGATTGATTCCGGACGCCTTCCACGCCGTGTCCAGGGCGAGCAGCCGTTTTACCGGCCGGGTGCGCAGATCCAGGCCGGCAAGGGCCTCCACGGCCTCGGCGCGGACGGAGGCGGCGCGGTCGGCGCCGTGCTTCCGCGCCACGTGACTGTCGGGAAAGGCCTGGAGGTAGGCCAGATGCACGGCGGTGGTGCACCAGACCGGGTCGAGCCCCTGCCCGCGCGCCGTCTCCAGTGCCGGCAGGCCGACCGCGAACAGGTCGGCGAAGCCGTCGGTGTAGGCGTTAGCGATGCGATCGCGCGGGGCCGCCTCCGCCATCGCCGCGCGCAACGAGTGCGGTGCCGGCGCCGCCACGTCGTGCCGCTCGGACCGGCCGAGCCCCCCGGGATTGGCGAGGCGAATCGCCTCGAAGACGTCGCGCGCATCCGCCGGTTCGAGCGCGTCCAGCACGGTGGCGACCGTGCCGCAGCGCTCGGCGGCGAGCGCCAGGGGCGCGCAGAGCAGGAGGATGCCGAGGTTGGTGTTCTGGCCGACGGCCGTCATCGTCGCCGCGACCGCATCCCGAACCCGCGTGCCGACACCGGCTCCCCCGCGCGCCAGGGCGGGCGCCGACACTTCGGCGCTGGTGACGAAATCGGCGACCGCCATGCGGTGGCCGGCGGCATAGGCGTGGACGTTCCCGGGTTTCAGGGCATCGAGCTCCGCCAGGCACGCCGCCCGATACAGCGTCGCGATCGTGGCCGGCGCGACGGGCATCAGGCCACCACGAGGCGCGGGCGGTGGGCGGCGCGGACGGCGGCAAGGAAGCCTCGGACGACCGCTCCGGCGATGTCGACCTCGCAGACCTTCTGCAGGCCGGACCAAGCCGGCATCGAGTTCACCTCGAGCACGAGGAAGCCGCCCGCGCCGTCCTCCACGAGGTCGATGCCGGTATAGTCGACGCCGACCGCGGCTGCGGCGGCCTCGGCGAGTTCGGCTGCGCGCGGCGGCATCGACCAGGGTAGCGGCCGGCCCCCGAGGTGAACGTTGGTGATCCAGCCGTCGCCTTCGCGGATCATCCCGGCAATCGCGCGGCCCTCGCACACGAACACCCGGTAGTCGCGCCACAATCCGTCGCTGCGGGGCACGTAGCGCTGGAGGTAGTAGACGCGCGAGACCGCGTCCTCCGGCGGCAGGTCCTCCGGCCGCTCGATCAGCAGCAGGCCCTCCCCTTGCGAGCCGAACAGCGGCTTCAGCACCAGGGGCCGGCCCGCCGCCGCCTCGCGCGCGACGATCTCTGCGGCGGCTTCGCGCTTCGAGACGACGAAGGTATCTGGCGTCGGCAGGCCGGCGCGGGCGATCATCAGGCTGGTGGCCGCCTTGTCGACGGAGCGCTCGATGGCGACGGGCCCGTTCCAGACGGTGACGGCGGAGGCGACCAGCGCATGAAGCACGCCGAGGCGCATCGTGGTGGCCTCGAACGTGCCGCCGGCGATCGTCCGCAGCAGTACGCCGTCGGGCAGGCCGTCCGAAAATCCCGGCACCCGCAGCGGTTCGCCGCCGCCGGTGACGATCGCGACATCGGCGAGCGAGAACAGCACCGGCTCGACCCCCTGCGCGCG
>CAZZZJ010000151.1:0-2973 GCA_964658355.1 Beijerinckiaceae bacterium | reverse complement strand
CGGAAGGTCGCGCCGGTGCGGATCGAGGTCACGATCGCCTCGGCGGGCGAGAACAGCGCGCCGTCGATCTTGTAGAAGTCGCCGTTCACGCGGGAGAAGATCTCGGCGAAGGGCGCGCCGTGGTCGCTCGACGTGGTCGAGGGGAGCTGCTCGGCGAGCTGCCGGGCCTCGGCGTCGTCGGCGTCGACGAAGAGCTGGACGCGGCCGCCGTAGATGATCGCGTCGTTGGTGCGGCCCATCGCCTTGATGAAGTCCGGATGCTGCGGCGAGAGCGGCGCCGAGCCGATGCCGTCGACGATCCGGTGCAGGTCGAAGCCGACGGTGTGGGCCTTGTGCAGCGCGACTTCGAGCACGCGGGCGACGACCTGGGTCGCGCCGGCCAGGCTCTGCGTCGGGGCGAAGATGAAGGTCAGGTCCTCCGCGCGCAGGGAGCAGGCCTCGGCGACCTTGGCGACGACGCTGGCCGGCGGGCCGCTTGCGGCCTCGAGCACGAGGGCGGTCTTCGAGGCCGAATCGCGGTAGCCGAGTTCCTTGAAGAGGTCCTCGACCACGGCGACCGCGCGGCCCGGGCCGGAGCCGAGCGCGAAGAAGCCGGAATCGCCGTCCTCGTCGGCCAGCGACCAGCCCGCGTACTGGCTGCCGAGGCAGGCGAGCACCGGGTCGGTGGCGTGGACCACCACCGAGTAGGGCCAGGACGGGATCGGGCCCGACGGGCTGATCGAGACGGTGCCGAGGCCGCCGAGGCAGATCTCGGCGATGCGGCGGCCGGCCTCGATCGAGCCGCGCGCCGAGGCGCCGGCATCGACCATGCGGGCGCCGCCCGGCGCCTGGGTGACGGACAGGCGCAGCACGTCGGCGTCAGCGACGAAGCGCTCCACCAGGGGCGTCGCGATTGCGTTGAGGCTCGGCTGGGTGGTGCTCATGTGTTTCCTCCTCGGACAGCCGGTCGCGCAAGTCGGCGATCCGGGCCCTCAATTCTTGTCGTGCCGCTTGGCCCGTCGGCCCCCCCGCCAGGACGGTGCAGAGCGGGGCGTCCCGCATCACGCGCGTCCCGGCGCGGGGCCGGTCCCGCACGTGGTCCGGCCAGGCGACCGCCGGGACGACGGCGTGATCCCGGGCCGCGTAACAGACTTCGGAAGCCGCCGCATCCTCCGGTTGGGCGCCGATCTCCGGCGATACCCCGACGCAGGCCGCGATATGCGCGAGGAGCAGCGGGACGCTGCGCCGGTCGAGGACGTCGAGCGTGGCGCCGGGGCGCGGGTTGATCTCGGTCAGCCACCAGCGCTCGCCGTCGGAGAGGAAGTCTGCGCTCGCGAGCCCGCGCAGTCCGGTCGCACGGATCAGTTTGTCCGCTGCCTCCGCAACGGCGGCGACGATGGCGTCCGGCAGCGACGACGCTTCGTTCCGTCCCGGCGCCAGCGCGCCGGCATATCGGAACGGTCGCAACGGAGACGGCGCGCACCACTGCTCGGTGAGCGCGAGGACATGCACACAAGAGGGCCCGGCCAGAACGTTCAGGGCGAAGGCCCGGCCCGGTACGCGGGCCTGGAAATAGGCCCCCCCGGGGGCCGCGCCCCGAGTCGCCGCGCGGATATGGCTGCCGCCGGAGCCGCCATCCCGCTTGATGAGCCAGGCCTTCGGATCGTCGATCCGCTCCCGCGTCACCGCCGGATGCGCGATGCCGAGGCTTTCGCAAAGGGCGGCGAAGCGCGGCGGATCCTTCAGCGCCGCGACGGTGTCGGCGCCGGCCCCGATCAGGCGATGGCGCGTTGCGATCGCACCGATCAACGCCGGTGTGCCCTCGAAGCCGCTGCCGAGCACGACCCCGAGCGCCCGACCGCCGGTCAGGGAAGCCAATTCGTCGAGGCGTGCGAGCACCGTCCCACCGAGCGTGCCGGTGCCGAAGCGCCCCTGAAGCGGGCGATGCGCCGAGGCGAGGTCGAGCGTATCCGAATCGGCGAACAGGTCGGCGACGAAGGGGCGCAAACCGGCGCGCCGCGCGGCCTCGGCCAGGGCACGCCCCGACTGGGCCGCGATCAGGATCGCGTCGCCGGCCACGGATTGCGTCAGCCGGCGACCTCGACGGCCAGCGTGTAGGCATCGCGGAAATCGAGGCAGAGCGGCGTCTCGGAGGCGAGCATCCGCCGGAACAGCTGCGACTGCGTCTGGTACTTCACGTTGCCGACCGCCAGCGCGCCGATCCCGACGCCTCTGCCGACGGGCAAGGCCACGTCGACGGCGTTGACGTCGATCCCGGCGATCCCGGCCGGCGGCACGGCGTTGACGTCGGAGGCGACGAGTAGGTTCGGCGCCGAGCGCAGGTCGTCGGCGGAGAGGATCGGGATGCCGGCGGGGCCGGCGGAGAGGATCACGTCGGCGTCGGCGATCGCCTTGCGGCGGTCCTCCGGTGCGGTACCGTCCACGGCGCCGACCTCGATCCCGAAGCGCCACTTCATCGTGAAGGCGATCTTCGAGACGCGCTCCTCGCCGTCATGGCCGACGAGGACGGGCTTGGCGCCCTCGAGGGCGCCGATCACCGCGGCGACGTAGGCGACGACGCCGGCGCCGCCGAAGATGACGATGCGCTTGTCCTTCAATCCCGTGCCGAACTTCTCGCGCAAGGCCCGCGACACCTGCGCCACCATCGCCGCGCCGGTGGTGAACGAGCCGGCAGGGTCCGCGAACAGGTGGTTGGCGAAGGGGGGCACGAAGGCCTTCTTGGCCCGGTCCATCATGTCGAGCGCGTCCTCGGCGTTCTTGCCGCCGATGAAGATACCGGTATGGACGCCGTCTCCGGGAGCGCGCGAGAAGATCGAGTCCTGGGTCAGCGACACCACGTCGGGTAGCGTCACGTCGGTGTAGGTGACGATGGTCTCGAACCCGGCATCCACTGCCATGTTCACGTCGAACGGGCTCATGTGCTTGAGCGGCGTCAGCATGTGCAGGATCGAGCGGGCCATGGCGTTTCCCTTG
>CAZZZJ010000150.1:0-7173 GCA_964658355.1 Beijerinckiaceae bacterium | reverse complement strand
GCGTCACAGGTTCAGCGGCGCGTTGTCGATGACCTCCTTCATCACGAAGAACGTCCGCGTCTGGCGCACGCCCGGAAGCGCGATCAGCGTGCTGCTGTGCAGGCGGTTGAAGTCCGGCATGTCGCGAACCCGGATCTTCAGGAAATAGTCGAAGTCGCCCGCGACCAGGTGGCAGTCGAGCACCGTCGGCATGGCGCGGGCGGCGGCCTCGAAGGCGGCGAAGCTCTCCGGCGTCGAGCGGTCGAGCACCACGCCGACGATGACGAGGGCGCCGAGTCCGACCTTGGCCGGCGCCACCTGCGCGCGGACCGCGCCGACGAATCCTTCCGCGAACAGCCGCTGCGTCCGGCGATGGCAGGTCGCCGCGCTGGTGTTCACGCGCTTGGCGATCTCGGCATTGCCCATCCGCCCGTCGGACTGGAGCAGGCGCAGGATCTTGAGGTCGATCCGGTCGAGGGCGGGGTCGATGGAAGAGTCTTTCATTGTCCCGCCCCCTCTCGATCGCCTGGGCGTCGCGAGCCCCCTCGACGAGGAACACGATGGCAAGCGCCACGCCAGATTCGAAAGGGCTTCTTCCCCAAGGGACGCGACGGTGCTCGACGCCCATCTCGGCGGCGCCCCGCCATCGATGGCGACAGCGTTCGAAACGGCTGAGCCGCACGCCGTACGCGGGTCGCTCAGGCGGCGAGCGCCGCGGCGATCGCCCCCTCGAGCGCGGCAGGCTTGGTGGTCGGCGGATAGCGGCCGATCACCCGGCCGTCGCGGCCGACGAGGAACTTCGTGAAGTTCCACTTGATGCCGACGGTGCCGAGGACGCCGCGCTTCTCATCCTTGAGATGGCGGTAGACCGGATCGGCGGCGGGTCCGTTGACGTCGACCTTTCCCAGGAGCGGGAAGCTCACGTCGTAGGTCAGGCTGCAGAACTGCGCGATCTCGGCCGCGTTTCCCGGCTCCTGCGCACCGAACTGGTTGCAGGGAAACCCGAGCACCACGAGCCCGGCATCGCGGTGCTTCCGCCACAACGCCTCCAGCCCCTCGTATTGCGGGGTGAACCCGCATTTCGAGGCGGTGTTGACCACGAGCACGACCTTCCCGCGATACTGCGCAAGCGGATGCGGGGTGCCGTCGGCGGCCTTCGGGGTGAAATCGTGCAGCGTCGCCATCAGGCCGCGGTCCGCCGCTCCACGAGACGGGCGAGGTACGCAGCGCCGATCGGGATGATCGTGTCGTCGAAATTGTAGCCCGGATTGTGCAGCCCGGCGCCCGACGTGGCCCCGATCCAGGCATAGGCGCCCGGCACCGCCATCGCCATGTCGGCGAAGTCCTCGCTGCCCATCTTCGGGCTCGCGTCCAGGTCGACCCGCTCGGACCCGAACAGTTCGGTCGCCGCCGCGATCGCCCCTTGCGTCTGGTCGGGGGCGTTCTCCAGCACCGAGAACTTGTCCTGGATGTCGACCGTGATCTCGGCGCCGTAGGCCGCCGCGTAACCCTTGGCGAGTTCCCGCATCCGGTCGCAGGCGAGCGTGCGCAGGTCGCGGTCGAAGGTACGGATGGTGCCGGCCATGTGGGCGGTGTCGGGAATGACGTTGTAGGCCGAGCCGGCATGGAACTGGGTGATCGACAGCACGATCGACTTCAGCGGGTCGGCGTTGCGCGAGACGATCGACTGCATCGCCTGCGCGAGCGCGGTGGCCACGACGATCGGATCGATGCCGCTATGCGGCTGGGCCGCGTGGATGCCGCGACCCTTGACGTGGATGTCGAAGAAGTCCGCCGCCGCCATGATCGGGCCCGGGCGCAGCTTGATCGTCCCGTGCGGGCCGCTCGGCTGGTTGTGCAGCCCGTAGATCTCGTCGCAGGGAAAGCGCTCGAACAGCCCGTCGGCGAGCATGGCGCGGGCGCCGCCCAAGCCCTCTTCCGCAGGCTGGAACACGAACACCGCCGTGCCGTCGAAGTCGCGGGTCTCGGCGAGGTACCGGGCGGCGCCGACCAGCATCGTGGTGTGCCCGTCATGTCCGCAGGCGTGCATCTTGCCCGGGATCGTGGAGCGATAGGGGAGGTTGGTCTCCTCCTCGATCGGCAGGGCGTCCATGTCAGCGCGCAGTCCGATGCGGCGGCCGTTGTCGCTGCGGCCCTTCAGGATGCCGACCACGCCGGTGCCGCCGACGTTGCGATGGACCTCGATCCCGTAGCCCTCGAGCAGGTCGGCGACGATGCCCGAGGTCCGCACCTCCTCGAAGCCGATCTCGGGGTGGGCGTGGAGATCGCGGCGCAGCGCCGTCAGCTCGTCGGCGAAGGTGGTGATGCGATCGATCGGGCTCATGGGCGTCAGGATTCTTCCGGGCCGGGCCGTCGGAACGGCGTCAGGGTGTCGAGTTCGTCGACCATGGCTTCGACATGGGCGCGCTCGCGCTGCAAGTAGTCGGCCACCGCGCGGCGTAACGATGGGTCGGCGATGTCGTGGGCGGAGTGCATCAGCACCGGGCGGTAGCCGCGCGCCAGCTTGTGCTCGCCCTGCGCCCCGGCCTCGACCCGCTTGAGCCCCCGCGCGATCGCGAAGTCGATCGCCTGATAGTAGCAGACCTCGAAATGCAGGAACGGATGCTCCTCGACGCAGCCCCAGTTCCGGCCGTAGAGCGCCGTGTCGCCGATCAGGTTGATCGCGCCGGCGACGTAGCGCCCCGCGCGCCGCGCCATGATCAGCAGCACGCGCTCCGGCATCCGCTCGGACAGGAGCGAGAAGAAGCGCCGGTTGAGGTAGGGCCGGCCCCATTTCCGCGCGCCGGTGTCGGTGTAGAATTCGTAGAACGCGTCCCAATGCGCCTCGGTGAGGTCGGCGCCGGTCAGGTGCTCGATCGTGATGCCGGCCGAGAGCGCGTCGCGCCGTTCGCGCTTGATGCTCTTGCGCTTGCGCGAGGCCAGCGCGGCGAGGAAATCGTCGAAGGTGGCGTAGCCCGCGTTCTCCCAGTGGAACTGCTGGTCGGTGCGCTGGAGGAAGCCGGCCGCGCCCGCCCGCGCCCACTCCGCTTCCTGCATGAAGGTGACGTGGATCGAGGACGCCTTGGTCTCGGACCGCAGCGCGCGCAGGCCCGCCACCAGGGCGGAGGTCGCGCTCTCCGGGTCGGCGCCCGGAGCGATCAGGAAGCGCGGGCCGGTGACGGGCGTGAACGGCACGCTCACCTGCAGCTTCGGGTAGTAATTCCCGCCGACCCGCTCGAAGGCGTCGGCCCAGCCGTGATCGAAGATGTACTCGCCCTGGCTATGCGATTTCAGGTAGCAGGGCGTCACGCCGACGAGCTGGTCGTCGCGCTCGACCGCGACGTGCAGCGGCAGCCAGCCGGTCTTTCGCGCGACGCAGCCCGAATCCTCGAGCGCCGAGAGGAAGGCGTGGCTGACGAAGGGGTTGTGGCCCTCGTCGCCCGAGCCCAGCGTCTCGGCCGACGTCGCGCAGGCGTCCCAGGCGGCGGCCCCGATCTCCTTCAGGCCGGCCAAGGCCCGGACCTTGAGCACGGTCTCGACCGGGGCAGGCTCGTGGGACGGGCCGGGTTTCTCCATGGCTGGCAATCTAGCCTGCCAGGCAGGGCGGGCAAGGCATCCGTCCCGAACCCGCGGTCGCAGGCGCGCGGCCGCGGCCCGATTCCCACGCCCCGAGCGGCGGGATCAGGGGAGAAACCCCTCGAACACCATCTGGTCGGCATGCGCCGCGGCGAGCCGGCGCTGAGCTTCGGTTCGCACCGTCCAGGCCATCACCGGGAGGCGCCCGAGCACCCGGCAGAGATGGGTCGCGGCGCAGGGCAGGTCGTCGACCCGCCACGAGACGAAGTCGGGCCGCGTCTCTTCGATGTGCAGCAGGTCCGAGAGCCGGCGTCGCGCCGAATCGCTGAGCGCGGCGTAGGCCGGGTCGTCCTGGTCGGTCTCGCCGACGATCCCGCGCGGGACCGTGTCCGGGACGAGACCGCGCAGGGAAGCGACGATCTCCGGATCGAAGGACTTCACCGCGACCGGCCCATCGTAGGCGGCGACCAGCTCCGCCACGCGCCGGGTGAGGGCGAGGTCGCCGGAATAGGCGGACTTGATCTCGACGACGAGCGGCGTCCGCCCGGCGATCTCCGCCAGGAAGGCCGGGAGCGTCGGGATCGTCTCCGCGGTGCCGGCGATCGTCAGCCCGGCGAGATCGGCGGCACGCATCGCTGCGACGGGGTCGGCGACGTCCGTCAGCCGTCCCAGCGCCGCATCGTGGAACACCATGGCCTCGCCGTCGGCGCTCGCCTGCACGTCGCACTCGATGGCGTAGCGTCCGGCGATCGCCGCGCGGGCCGCGGCGATCGTGTTCTCCGGCCGGGCCGCCGCGCGGTCGTGCAGGCCGCGATGGGCGATCGGCCGTGCGACGAGCCAGCCGAGCTCCATCACCGCACCTCGAACATCGCCTCGACCTCGACGGCCGCGTCGAGCGGCAGTTCGGCGACGCCGACCGTCGAGCGGGCATGCCGCCCGCGGTCGCCGAGCACCGCGACCATCAGGTCGGAGGCGCCGTTCATGATGCCGGCGATGCCGGAAAAGCTCGGCACGCAGTTGATGAAGCCGCCGAGCCGGACGCATTGCACGACCCCGCGTTCGAGGTCGCCCACCGCCGCCTCGACCTGGGCCAGCACGTTGATCGCGCAGAGCTTCGCCGCCGCGATCCCGTCCTCGGCCGAGACCTCCGCGCCGAGCTTGCCGAGATGCGCGGCGCCGATCTTGCCGTCCGCTCCGAAGCAGATCTGGCCGGAGATCACCACGAGGTTGCCCGTCCGCACGAACGGCACGTAGTTCGCGACCGGTGCGGCCGCCTTCGGCAGGGTGAGCCCGAGGCTCTCCAGACGTTCCTTGACCGTGCTCATGGGGGAGGTTCCGCTTCTCGATGTTCGCGCCGCGGAGGTTCTGGAACACGAGCCGTGCCCGCCGCGCAAGCGGCGTCGGAAAGGCATACCGGAGGCGAGCCGGCAAACGACGCCTGTTTTGCAGGCATGTCCGACCCGACGGGCGACCCTATCATTGACAGCGAGGCCTCGTTTCATAGTAATCGCGCGCGTGCCGCCCCGGTGACGAGGCGGCACTTTCGTTTTTCAACGCAGGGCCTGCGCCCCGCACGCCGATACGGAGACGGGATCGTGACATCCGCCCTTCTGCCGACCTATGCCCGGGCTCCCATCGCCTTCGAGCGTGGCGAGGGTGCATGGCTGGTGGCCAGCGGCGGCGAGCGATACCTCGATTTCGGCGCCGGCATCGCGGTGAACGCCCTCGGCCACGCCCATCCGCACCTGGTCGCGGCGCTGACGAGCCAAGCGACCAAGCTCTGGCACACCTCGAACCTGTTCGAGATTCCCGATGGCGAGCGCTTCGGGCAGCGCCTCGTCGATGCCAGCTTCGCCGACGTCGCCTTCTTCTGCAACTCGGGCGCCGAGGCCAACGAGGCCGCGATCAAGATCGCGCGGAAGTATCATGCCGCGGGCGGTCAACCCGAGCGCTACCGCATCGTCACCTTCGAGGGCGCGTTCCACGGGCGCACGCTGGCGACGCTCGCCGCGGGCGGACAGCAGAAATACATCGAGGGCTTCGGCCCGAAGGTCGACGGGTTCGACCAGGTGCCCTTCGGCGACCACGACGCGCTGCGCGCCGCGATCGGCCCCGAGACGGCAGCCGTGATGATCGAGCCGATCCAGGGGGAGGGTGGCGTCCGCCCGGTGCCGTCGCAATGCCTGCGGGGCCTGCGCGAGCTCTGCGACGCGCACGGCCTGATGCTGATCATGGACGAGGTCCAGACCGGCGTCGGCCGCACCGGGCGCCTGTTCGCGCACGAATGGTCGGGGATCGTGCCCGACATCATGAGCGCGGCCAAGGGCATCGGCGGCGGCTTTCCGATGGGCGTGTGCCTGGCGACCCGCGAGGCCGCGCGCGGCATGGTCGCGGGCAGCCACGGCACCACCTTCGGCGGAAACCCCCTCGCGATGGCGGTCGGCAACGCCGTCCTCGACGTGGTGCTCGCCGACGGCTTCCTCGACCATGTGCAGCGCGTCGCCCTCGTGCTGAAGCAGAAGCTCGGGGCCCTGCGCGACCGCTATCCGCACGTCGTCACCGAAATTCGCGGCGAGGGGCTGATGCTCGGCCTCAAGCTCGGCGTGCCCAACACCGCGTTCGCGGCCGCCGCACGGGCCGAGCACCTGCTGGTGATCCCGGCGGGCGACAACGTGGTCCGCCTGCTGCCGCCGCTGATCGTCACCGAGGCCGACGCGGCCGAGGCGGTGGCGCGCCTCGAAGCCACGGCCGCCGCGTTCGGCGGCGCGATGCGCGGCGCCGCCGAGTGATTGTTTTCCCGGCTCCCGAAGGCGGAGCCGCCGACCGAACCCGGACATGATGTGTTGAGATGACTGCCCCCATGAACGGCCAGAGCAGTGGCCAGCCGACCGGCGCGACCGCGCCCCGCCACTTCCTCGACCTCGCGGACTTTTCCGGCGCCGACCTGCGCCGGGTTCTCGATGCGGCGGCCGCGATCAAGGCACGCCGCCGCAAAGGCGAGGTCAGCGCGGACCGCCCGCTCGCCGGCAAGAACCTCGCGATGGTGTTCGACCGGCCCTCGACCCGCACCCGCGTCTCCTTCGACGTGGCGATGCGCGAGCTCGGCGGCGAGACGCTGATGCTGACGGGCTCCGAGATGCAGCTCGGCCGCGGCGAGACCATCGGCGACACCGCGCAGGTGCTGTCCCGCTTCGTCGACGCGATCATGATCCGCATCCTCGATCACGGGCTGATGCTTGAGTTGGCCGAGAACGCCACGGTGCCGGTGATCAACGCCCTGACCAAGCTCTCGCATCCGTGCCAGATCATGGCCGACGTGCTGACCTTCGAAGAGCATCGCGGGCCGATCCAGGGCCGCACGGTGGCGTGGTCGGGCGACGCCAACAACGTGCTGGCGAGCTGGGCGCACGCGGCCGCGCGCTTCGACTTCACCCTCAACGTCGCCTGTCCGCCCGAGCTGGCGCCCCCGCCCGCGCTGATGGCGTGGGCGCGTGCCGAGGGCGCCCGCGTCAACGTCACGACCGACGTCTACGCCGCGGTCGAGGGAGCCGACGCGGTCGTGACCGATTGCTGGGTCTCGATGGGCGACGAGGACGAGGGCCACCGCCACAACCTGCT
>CAZZZJ010000149.1:0-7228 GCA_964658355.1 Beijerinckiaceae bacterium | reverse complement strand
CGCTCGATCGCGACGAAGACCAGGATGGTGATGGCCAGCGTCGTCAGCCACCACACCACCGTCAGACCGACGCCGATGCAGGCGATGGTGAAGGCGGCGGCGAACCCGGCCATCGCACCGGGCACGAGAAGCGGGACGTCGCGCCCGGCCCGCCGGATCGAGGCGTAGAGGGCGAAGGCGGCGGCCAGCGCCCCGACGACCCCGAGTTCGTACCACATGGCGAACAGCGCCGTGCTCGGAGCGTTGACCGGGATCAAGCCGAAGACGCGTCCGCGGAGCGCCGTCTCGAAGCCGTGGCCGGTGATCAGCCGGACCGGCTCGGTGGTCACGATCCGCTGCCAGCTCTTCAGCGTCAGCACGCCGGGGCTCAAGGGTCCGAACAGGGCTGCACCGACGGGACGGGCCAGGAACGGCAGCAGCGGCGCCACCGCGAGCAGCCCCGCGGCGACGCAGGCGGTGAGGCCGACGCCGAGGCGCGGCCGGAAGCTCGTCACGGCGAAGGCGAGGGCGCCGATCGCCAGCGCCGCGATCTGTCCGACACTAGGCGAGACCGCCAGCGCCACGGCCACCACCAAGGCGAGGCCCAGCGCCTCCCGGTCGCGGCGGCGCGAACGCAGCCATGCCACAGAGGGCCAGAGCAGCAGCGCGAGGAGGGTGAGGCCGCGATCGAGCGCGTTGTCGTCGTCCGGAACGCCGCGCATCAGGCTGTCGCCGAACAGGCCGAGCACGATGGCGACGATCGCGGCCGCGGTGACGCCCAGCGGCAGCAGGTAGAGGTTGGCCGAGCGCATCCGATCCGGCAGCGCCATGTAGCCGGCGAGCGTCAGCACGATGGTGGCGACAAGGTTGGCGAACCGCTCGGAGGCGGGACCGGGGAACGGCGTCCAAACCAGCGACAGCGCCATCCAGACCAGCACGAGGAGGCCGGCGAGGAAGGCCGGGGCTCGCAAGAGCCGGCCGGCGCCCAAGCGCAGCGGCCGCTGGCGCCCGTCGATGGCGCTGGCGATGATCAGCAGGGCCACGGCGATCGGGGCGAGGATCACCGTAGCGCGTCGCGCCACCTGCGCCACCACCGGCACGATCACGAACAGCCCGAAGAACCCGACGCGGCGCAGGAGCGCGGCCGCATCGAGCGCGGGGTCGATCGTCTGGGTGGATGGGCGCGCCATGGTGCGACTCGAAACCAGCGTGACGGAGTGCGGTGCCGGGAACCCAGCCGCGCCCGTCCTCGACTCCTCGCTTAAGCAAGCCGCGCGCTAGGAGCTGTAGACGCCCGGCCACACAGGGGCGTCCACGTCCTCCGCTTCAGGCGGCGGTGATCTCGGTCCGCGGCCTCCGACGGACCACGCGCCGGCCGACATCGGAGACGACGCGCCATCCGCCCCAGGCGGCGAGGAACCCGAGCAGCCCAGCCACCAGCCCGTCGGTGGTGGTCGGCAGCGCCGGGTTATAGTCCTGGAAGGTCGCGCGGGCGAGCGGCACGTCGGGGTCGCGGATCACCGCGGCGAGCCGCGACAGCGGACTCGTGGCCGTGGCCAGCGCCTGTTGCTGCGCCGAGAGCCGGGCCAGCCGCTCGATATCGGTGCGCGCCGCCTCGCCCCGGCGCGCGACCAGGGTATCGGGATTGGTGCGCAGGCGGTCGACCGCCCCGTCGCGGGTGTTGCCGGTGGCCTTCGCGTCGGAATCGAGGGTCGCGACTTCGCGCCTCAGCTCGTCCACTGCGCCGCCCAGGCGCTGGGCGTATTGCTGGGCGAATTCGGGCCCCTGCGCCGCCAGTCCACCGCCGAGAAGGCCGAGGGCGAGACCGAGGGTGCGGAAGACACGGAACACGGCATCGCCTCGTCAAGATGATCGTTGCAGAAGAGCACGGTGACGGCCACGATTCCAGAACCCGCGCGCGTTCAGGCCGGCAGCGTCAGCAACCCCGCCGCCCCGTCGACGCAGCCGAATGCCAGCCGACCGCCCTTTGCATCCCAGGCCAGGGCCGACACCGCGCTGCCCTTCACCGCCGGCCGGACCAGCAACTCGGACGCGTCGGTGAAGCGCACGAGCAGGATGCAGCCGTCCTCATAGCCCATGGCGAGGACCAGGGCCTTGGGATGGAAGGCGACGCGGGAAACGCGCGCCGGGCGCACGCCGCACTCGCGCGGGGCCTTGCCGGTGGGACCTTCCTTCGAATCGAACGGCCAGACGATCGCGGCCTCGGCGCCGCTGGTGGCGAGCCAGTGCCCGTCGGACGACCACGACACAGACCGCACCTTGGCCGGATAGCCGGACATCCGCATGTGGCCCCGGTCCGGCTGCAGGCGCCAGCCGTGCAGCGCGTTCTCCTGCATGGTCGAGACGACGAAGCGGCCGTCGGGCGACCACGTCACGTCGATATGCGAGCCCTTCCACTCGACGATCTCGGCCGGGGTCTCGTGGTTCGGGTACCAGAGCGAGACGCCGTTGTAGTGCGACGCCGCCAGCCGATAGCCCTTCGGGGCGAAGGCGAGGCCGCGGGCGGAGGAGGGGGCGGTGAGCGTGCGCTCCCGGCCCTTGGCGTCGCGCGCGACGATCGTGCGGCCGGCGCCGTAGGCCAGCGCGCCGTCGGGATGCAGCGCCAGCGCGTCGATCCAGGCCGCGCCCTTGGCGGTCGCGATCTCGGCAAGCGTACCGTCCGCCGCGAGGGCGACGATGCGCCCGTCGTCCCCGCCGGTGACGACGCGGTTCGCATCGGCGGCCGTCACCAGGATCCCGGCCTCGGGATGCGCCGCGAGGCGCGATGCGGTGCCGTCCCGGTCGAGCAGGAGCGTGCCGTCGCCGAGGGCCAGGACGAGCGCGTCCTTCAGGAAGTGCGCGGCGACGACGTGGGCGCCGGCCTCGATCGGCGCGACATGGGTGGTCAGCGAGGTATTGCTCATCGGGCGACTCGATCGAAGCGGAGGCAGGTACCGGACAAAGGCCGTGCGGGGCGGGAGTAGGCGTGGGGCGAAGTCAGGCGGAGGGCGGTCCGGTCATCATCGCCCGGTGCCGGAGGGCGAAAATCGCGGCGACGAGAGCGAGAACGCCGGAGATCGCCGCCGGGATCACCAGGGCATAGAGGTCCAGGCGCGCATAGGCCACGGCTCCGGCGAGGGCGCCGACGAGGAGCGCGGCCCAGACCGCCCCATCGCCGACCCAACCGAAGGGCGGCCCGGTACGGGTGAGCGCCTGCGCGATCTTCTGTCCGAAACTGAACAGCGCGCCGGTGACGAAGGTTGTGCCGGCGCGAAACCCCTTCACCTGGGCCAGCACGGCGTTCTGCGAGCCCATGGCCACGGCCATGAAGAACGCGGCGATGCCGAGTTCCGGGCTCGCGAGGCCGACGCCGAGGGCGGCGAGAATCAGCAGCGCCTCGTAGCCGAGCACCGCGGGCGTCGCCCAGGGCGAAGGAACGAGGATCGACAGCCCGCTTCCGAGGATCGCGCCGACCAGAAATCCGCCGATCAGGATCCCCGGCAGGACCACGCGCGAGAGCTCCGCATGGCCGAGGAAGACCGAGAGCTGCGTGGTGTTGCCGCTCATGAACGAGGTGTAGAGCCCGCCGAGACGCACGAAACCGAGGGCGTCGACGTAGCCGGCAAGCGCCGTCAGCACGAGCCCTGTACCCAACTGCCAGGCCCGGTTCACAAAGCCGCTCTCTGCACGAACCCCGTCAACCGTTCGTTAACCATTCCGAGCGCCTCGTTCAGGGGTGGGCGGGCAGGGTTAAGGCTTCGCTCACCAAACCTCGGCAATTCGATGCAATCACGGCGAACGCCGGAGCGTGGGGCCCCGTTGGTCCTGTGATCCGGCTGCGGAACCTTCCTTCCGCGCCGGGTGAGTTGGAGTTGCGTCATGATGTCCTTCGCCTACGCCGCCTTCAGCCTGCCGAGCATCCTCGACCGCGCGCCCACCACCGTCCTGGTCGTGGAAGACGAGCCCGTGGTCTGCGAACTCGCGGCGGAAGCGCTGCTCGACGAAGGCTACCGCGTCCTCACCGCCGCGGACGCCTGGGAAGCCGAGGCGATCCTCGCCCGGGAAACCGTCGATCTGCTCTTCACCGATATCGATCTCGCCCGCAACACGAACGGGATCATGCTGGCGCGGGCCGCCCGTGCCCATTGGCCGACGCTGCCGGTGGTCTACACGTCGGGCGGCCGCGCCTGCCTCTCGCAGGGGGAGGCGGTTTCCGAATCGGTGTTCGTGCCGAAGCCCTACCGCCCGAGCCAGCTCGTCGCGCTGACGAACGACCTCCTGCGCAACCACGCCCACAACGCCTGATCCTGCTTCCTCGCCGCACGACGCCCGGAACCCTGACGCATGCGCCTCGTTCACGCCGCCGCCCTGATGCTCGCCGCCGGCCTCGCCACGCGGGCCGAAGCCGCCTGTGACGTGAAAGGCGCCCGGATCGAGGAGACGATCGCCCGGAAGAGCGAACTCCAGGAAGCCGCCAACAAGCAGACGGTGCGCGATCTGCGCACGCTGCGCGACGCCGCGATCGTGCTCGAAAGCTATTCCTACGTCACCGAGTGCGAGCGCGTGCTGGAGATCGTGAAGACCCTGGCCGCCGACCCGGAGAAGACGATCGAGAAGGGCGACACGGACGAGGAGAAGGCGGAAAGCCTGCAGGAGGCCCGCAAGCCGAAGCCGGCCGTGGAGCCGGCTACGCCCCCCAAGCCGTAATCTCCGAACCCCGGATTCGCCGAGCCTGGATTCGCGAAGCCGTTGGTGCGACGCCTCACCAGCCGAAACGCGCGATCCGGGCGACCTGCGCGCGTCCTGCCGCCTCGTCTCGGCCGAGCAGGGCGATCCGTTCCGACAGGCCGTAGCATGTCGGCGAGAACGGCAGCGACAGGAGGGTGATGCCCTCGTTGCGCGAGGCGTTCACCGACGCGATCAGGCACGCGATCACCGGATCGTTCTCCGGCGTTCCGAGGCAATCGGCGCGCGGGCTGCCGAACAGCGGGCGATTCGGGAGCGTCAGCAGGATCGTGGTTCCGCCACGCCGGTCGGGTGCCGGCGGCAGGCTGTAGCTGCGCACGAACAGGACGGGACACAACACCATCAGCGCCGGGACGAGAAAGGCCTTCCGCATGCCTTCAGCCCGGTTCGTCGAAGCGGCTGCGGAAGAAGACTTCGCGGCCGGCGCCGTCGATCACCCGCACCGCTTCCGCCGGACCGCCGACGCGCTGCGGGACCCGGGCGCGGGCGAACAGGCGTAGCGCGCGCTCCTGCGCGCCATCGAGCCCGGCGCTGCGCACCGAGATCCGGGTCTGGACCTCGCCCGGCTCGGAACCGAGGACTTCGATGTGAAAGGTCTCGCGCACCTCGGTGCCCTTGCCCTAACTCGGGCGCATCGTCCACCGCCGCGAGATTTCCGCCCGTGAGCCCCGTCAAGATCGCCGCCGCTATGACCGTCTGCGCCCTGCTGTTCTGGTTGGCCTTTCGCGTCACCCGGGTGATGCTCGATCTCGGCATCGAGGCCGGCCACACCGAGGCTCGCCGCCGCGAGCAGGAGGAGCGCTGAACGCCTTGCGGTCCGGCGCGGGCGCGGTGCCGTCGGCCCCGGCCATGCGCGCGATCGCCGCGAGCTTGTCCGTGAAGGCCGACCAGTCGTCGGCCGCGGCGATCGGCGCCCACAAGGCCTCTACCTCGTCGATCGGCAGCGTGCACGGTATCCGCCCCGTGAAATAGGGATGGCCGAGGTTCGCGCCGACGGCGGGCTCCAGCCCTGACAGGGCCACCCGCACGGGTACGAAAGCGGTGCCCGCATAAAGCGCTGCCGATGGGCTCGCCGCCGCGCGGTCGGCGGAGGCAAGGCCGCCGTACCCGTCGAAGAACGTCTGCTCGAACGGGGCGCGACTCTCGGCGAGGAACCGCCAGAACGCTGCGACGAGGCGATCGGTCTCGGGTTGGGCCGCCTTCGCGAGCCCGAGCCGGGCGCACAGCGCCTCGGCGAAGCCGTCCTGGAGCGCCGGACCGAAGCCCGCGAGGGCGGTTTCGAGATCCACCTGGGGCGCCAAAGTCGGCAGGCAGTCCGCCAGCCGCGCGAGGTTCCAGTACAATGCCTCCGGCTGCCGGCCGAAGCTGCAGAGCCCTTGCGAATCGAAATCGGCGGCGGTGAAACTCGGATCGTAGGCGGACAACCACCGCCATGGTCCGTAATCGAAGCTCTCACCGCTGACGTTGATGTTGTCGGTGTCGAGCACCCCGTGGACGAAACCGGCGGCCGCCCATCAACGCGACGCGCCGCACCACCTCGGCCAGGAAGGCGACCGCGCGGTCGGCCGACGCCTCGCGCCGGAGATCGGGCATGTGGGTCGCGATCGTATGGTCGAGCAGGCGCGCGACGCTGCGCGGCTCGTCGAGCGCCAGGAAACGCTGGAAGCTGCCGATGCGGATATGGCCGTGGCTCAAGCAGACCAGCACCGCCGAGCGGGTGGGGGAGGGCCCATCGCCCGCTCCAGCTTTTCGCCGGCCTCGATCGGGCTGAGCTCTTCGAGGTGTAGACCCCCCTGCGCCTTGAGGAGCGCGGTGGCCAGCACCTCGCGGACGCCGCCCTTCAGGGTCAGGCGCCCGTCTCCGGCCCGCGAATACGGCGTCGTGCCGCTGTCCTTGGTGCCGAGATCGAGCAGCCGGCCGTCGCGCAGGTCGTGCAGCTGCGCATGGAGGAAGTCGCGCCCGTCGCCGAGATCCGGGTTGTACGAGCGGAACTGGTGGCCGTGACAGCGCAGCGCGAGGGGGGCGGTGAACGAGCCGGGCAGGGGCTCGAACCGGCCGACCAGGGCAATCCACTCCGCATCCGACAAGCCCTGGAGCCCGACGCGCGGCCCACGGCCGATTGCGGAAGCGTAGGATCGTCTCGGGGAAGCGCGCGGACTCGACCACGTGGAAGAAGTCGCGCCCGAGATCGGCATGGCGACGCGAGGGCCGCGCGCCATGTGGAGGAAGTTCTGTCAAGGAAACGGTTCTCGCTGGGATCCGGTGCGCGGACGGCATTCGTATTGATGAGCCCGTCCGGGCTCGATCCGTTGCGATGCGGCCGGAGCACGGAAAGCCGGCCCAAAAAACCCTCGCTTCGGCAATGCCGAGGGCGTTGACACCGCAAGCCGCGGTTCCCTATACCGCCGATCTCCGAACCGGCCGCCCGCCCTGGCGAGCGACCGCGGGTTGGGGCGGGGTAGCTCAGCTGGTTAGAGCAGAGGAATCATAATCCTCGTGTCGG
>CAZZZJ010000148.1:0-7244 GCA_964658355.1 Beijerinckiaceae bacterium | reverse complement strand
TTGAGGCTGGTCAGCGGGTCCTGGAAGATCATGCCGATGCGCCGGCCGCGGATGCGGCGCATCTTCTCGGGCGGCAGGTCGTCGATGCGCTCGCCCCCGAGGCGGATCTCGCCGCCCGCGATCCGGCCCGGCGGGTCGATCAGCCCGATCACCGCCGCACCCGTCACGGATTTTCCCGCGCCGGATTCGCCGACCACGCCCAGGATCTCGCCCCGCGCGATGTCGAAGGAGACGCCGTCGATCGCCTTGAGGATGCCGCGGCGGGTCGCGAACTCGACGCGCAGGTCGCGGACGGAGAGGATGGGCTCTGTCATTGCAGCTTCGGGTTCAGCGCGTCGCGCAGCCAGTCGCCGAGCAGATTGATCGCGAGCACCAGTCCCGCGAGCGCCAGCCCGGGGAAGGCGACGATCCACCACTCGCCGGAGAACAGGAAGCGGTTGCCGGTGCGGATCAGCGTGCCGAGCGACGGCATGGTCTCGGGCAGGCCCGTGCCGAGGAACGACAGCGTCGCCTCGGTGATGATCGCCAGGGCGAGGTTGATCGTCGCGATGACGAAGATCGGGCCGAGCACGTTCGGCAGGACGTGGCGGACCATGATCACCGGCGCGGACAATCCGATCAGGCGCCCGGCCTGGACGTAGTCCTTGTTCTTCTCGACCATCACCGAGGAGCGCACGGTGCGGGCGTACTGCACCCAGAACGACAGGCCGATCGAGACGACGATCAGCCCGATCGTGGCGTTGGTGTCGAGGCCGCCGCCGGCGGCGGCCTTGGCGACCCCGTCGACCACGAGCGCGATCAGGATCGCCGGGAAGGTGAGCTGCACGTCGGCGACGCGCATGATGATCGTGTCGACGAGACCGCCGAAATAGCCGGCGATCAGCCCGAGCGCGAGGCCGAGGGTGCCCGAGACGAGGACGCCGAGGATGCCGACGACGAGGGAGAGTCGCAGGCCGTAGAACACCGCCGACAGCACGTCGCGGCCCTGGTCGTCGGTGCCGATCAGGAAGGGGGCCTGCCCGTCGGGCGACCAGATCGGCGGAAGGTTCGAGTTGATCAGGTCGAGCTCGGCCGGATCGTAGGGGTTCTGCGGCGAGATCCACGGGGCCGCGATGGCGAGCGCGAAGAACAGCACCGTGACCGCGAGCGCCGCCATCGCCAGCTTCGAGCGTCGGAAGCTCGCGAACACGTCGGAATCGAGGAAGCGGGCCCAGCGCGAGGGCGGCGTCGCGGCGGCGATGCTCATGCGGTGCGCCCCGCCAGGCGCAGGCGCGGGTCGACGACGGTGTAGAGCACGTCGACCGCGAGGTTGATCGCCACGAAGATCGCCGCGACCAGCAGCAGGTAGGCGGCCATGATCGGGATGTCGACGTTCTGCACCGCCTGGACGAACAGCAGGCCCATGCCCGGCCACTGGAACACCGTCTCGGTGATGATCGAGAAGGCGATCACCGAGCCGAGCTGCAGCCCGGCGATGGTGATGACCGGGACCAGCGTGTTCTTCAAGGCGTGCCCGAGGTGGATCGAGCGGGTGGTGAGCCCGCGGGCGCGGGCGAAGCGGATGTAGTCGGCCCGCAGCACCTCCAGCATCTCGGCGCGCACCAGCCGCATGATCAGGGTCATCTGGAACAGCCCGAGGGTGATCGAGGGCAGGATCAGGGCGCGGAGCCCCGACACCGTGAGGAAGCCGGTGGTCCACCAGCCGAGCCGCACCGTGTCGCCGCGGCCGAAGGAGGGCAGCCAGCCGAGCGTCACGGAGAACAGGAAGATCAGCAGGATGCCGATCAGGAAGGTCGGCAGGCTGACGCCGGCGAGCGAGACCGCGAGGAACAGCTTCGCCAGCACCGTGTCGCGATGGAGCGCGCAGTAGACGCCCATCAGGATCCCGACGACGAGCGCGAAGATCGTCGCGCAGAGCGCGAGCTCGAGGGTCGCGGGCATGCGCTCCGCGAGCAGGTGCGAGACCGGCTGGCGGAACTGATACGAGATCCCGAAATCGCCGCGGAGCACGTTGGCGGCATAGCGCGCCGCCTGCACCGCGGTGGCGTCGTCGAGGCCGAGGCTCTTCCGGATCTCGGCGCGCTCCGCCACCGGCGTGTCGACGCCGACGACCTGGTTCACGGGGTCGCCCGCGAACCGGAACATCGAGAAGGCGATGAGCCCGACGACGGCCAGCACCACGATCGATTGCAGAAGGCGGCGGAGGATGAAGGCGAGCATGGGTTCAACCGTCCACGCCGCGCCTCACGGCTGCTTCGACACCCAGTAGAGCAGAAGCAGGTTGTCGGGCCGCTGGGTCAGCGTCACCTTCTTCGAGACGCCCCAGGCGAGCGCCTGCTGGTGCAGCGGGATGACGCCCCAATCCTTCTGAAGGATCTCGAAGCCTTCCTTGATCTCCGCGTCGCGCTTGGTCTGGTCGGTCTCGCCCTCGACCTGGTCGGCGATCGCGTCGAGCTTCGCGTTGCAGTAGCCGCCGAGGTTCCAGCCGCCGCGGCTCGACTTCGGATCGTTGCGGCAGCCGACCATCTCGTAGAGGATGTTGTGGCTGTCCTGCGACGAGGGCGTCCAGCCCAGCAGGTAGAAGGACGTGTCGTAGTTCGGCGCCAGCACCTTGGCGAAATACTTGGCCTTCGGCTGGGCGTTGAGGTTCACCTTGACGCCGACGCGGGCGAGCATCGAGACGACCGCCTGGCAGATCGCCTCGTCGTTGACGTAGCGGTCGTTCGGACAATCCATCGGCACGGTGAAGCCGTCCGGGTAGCCGGCCTCGGCGAGGAGCGCCTTGGCCTTCTTCGCGTCCGTCGCCGGGCGCTTGAACTCGGCCGCGCGGGCGTAGAGCGAAGGCGCGATCATCAGCGCGCTCGGCGTCGCCTGCCCGCGCATGACGCGTTTGGCGATCGTGTCCTCGTCGATGGCGAGGTACATCGCCTCTCTCACGCGCACGTCCTTGAACGGGTTCTTGCCCTTGACGCTCGAATCCTTGAGCTCGTCGCGGACCTGATCCATCCCGAGGAAGATGGTGCGCAGCTCCGGCCCGGTCATCACCGTGGCGGTGCCGCTGGCGTTGACGCGCTGCTGGTCCTGCAGCGGCACCGGGTCGATCCAGTCGACCTCGCCGCCGAGCAGGGCCGCGACGCGGGTCGCATCGTTCGAGATGGTCGTGAACACCGCCTCGTCGAGGTTCGACTCGACCTTGCCCCAGTAGCCGGGAAACTTCTTGAAGACCGTGCGGACGCCCGGCTGATGCTCGGTGATCACGAACGGACCGGTGCCGTTCTCGTGCAGCGTCGCGTAGCTCGGCGCCGTCGCGCTGACGGGCGAGGGCGCGACGGCGCCGTTCTTCTCCGCCCAGGTCTTCGACATGATGTACCAGGTCGAGAACTGGTACACCGCGATCGGGTTCGGCTTCGACAGCACCATGTCGACGGTATGGTCGTCGACCTTCACGAACTTCGCGTCCGAGGGAATGTTGGTGGTGAAGCTCGATCCGGACGCCCGCACCCGATCGGCCGAGAACAGGACGTCGTCGGCGGTGAAGGGCGAGCCGTCGTGGAAGGTGACGTTCTTGCGCAGGTGGAAGCGCCAGCGCGTCGGCTCCGGCGTCTCCCAGGATTCGGCGAGTCCGGGGGCGAGGTTCAGTTCCTTGTCGCGCGTGATCAGCGCGTCGTAGACCGCGGCGTGCATGCCGATCGTAAAGCTTTCCTTCAAGGAATACGGGTCGAGCGACTTGATGTCGCCCTGGAAGGCGAAGCGAAAGACGTTGGCGGCCTCGGCCGGCGCCATCCCGAGGGCGAACGCGAGGCTCGCGGCCGCCGCGAATGTCCGGATCCGTGAAATCGACAAACGCAACTCCTTGAGGCGAATGGCATCGGCAGGATCGCCCGCTCCTGGATGCCTAAGAAAACGGCACCGGGTCAACCAGCGGTCGTATCATTCGGGACGATCCGTCTTCCCGCCGCCGCAGGCGGAGCCAGGGACGAACGGATCGCGACGCACCATGCGGAACTCGTGCCAGGGTTCGTGTCGCAGACTGCGCGCCCGATCCGGGTCGAGCGTGCATGACACCGCCGACGCCCTCGACTCTCCGAGCGCAGTCGGTCAGGGCTTTGTCCGCGCGCCGTCTTCGGCGACGGGGAGGTTGTCTTGAAAAACATCGTTCTGACCACGACGGCGGCGGCGTTTCTGCTCGGCGGGATCGTATCCGCCGCGTTGGCGAAGCCGTTCGAGCTGCCCGATTCCAAGCCGATCGTGACGATCGACCTCCCGAACGCTTGGTCTCCCGAGGAGATCGAGAAGGGCGCGCAGGCGACCTCTCCCGATACGTCGATCTACGTGGCCTTCGAGGTGCAGAACCTGAAGAACCTCGAGAGCGCGATCACCGAGGGCGTCAAGTTCTTCGCCGAGAGCGGCGTGAAGATCGATCCGAAGTCGCAGAAGAAGACCGAGGCCAAGATCAACGGCTTCGATGTGATCGACCTCGGCTGGGACGGCGTCGACAAGGACGGCCCGACCAAGGTGAGCCTCTCGATCGTCGTCCTGTCGGAGAACAAGGTCGGGATGCTGTCGTACTGGGGTTCGCCCGCCGGCGAGAAGAAGTACGCCGCGCAGCTCAAGGCGATCGCCGACAGCATCCAGCCGCTCGGCCGATAGGCTTCGCGGATCCACGACCTGACCGGGCCGGCTCCGCGGCCGCCCGGTCGGAGCGTCGTCCGCCGAAGCACCGGCCGCTTCGCTGGCGGAAATCGCGAGGCCGGGCGGAGAGAGCGCCTTCGTCCTGATCCATCGATCAGGAGACATGCTGAGATCGTGAGGCCCTCGGCGGCAAAATCCGCGCCGCTGCCGCCCGGTCCGGCCGCTTCGCGAGCGGCACTCTCGAAGCTTGCTCCACGATCGATCCCGCCTTCGGCCTCATCCTTCGAGGCCGCCGACGCGGCACCTCAGGATGAGGTTTCCGGTGGGAACGAGGAGGTTCTTCCACGGGCGGTCGACGAGCGTCGCTCGCGTTCGACGTCAGGCAGGCTCGCGGTGGGCCGGGACGACGACGACCGGTTCGGCTTCGTCCTCGTCGGCTTCGATCTCCGCATCCGCTTCGGTCTCGTGACCGGTCAGGCCGCCGGCTTCCGCGAGCCCTTTGGCCGCCTTGCGCAGGAGCTTGCGCAGGCGACGCCGCTCCTTGCCGTCGAATCCGGACAGGAGTTCCGCCTCGACGGCGTCCCAGATTCCCTCGATCGCCTCCGCCTTGGCGAGGCCTGCCTCGGTGAGGCGGACCCGCACGATACGCCCGTCTCCGGCCTCGGCGCGCCGCTCGACGAAGCCGAGGGCGGCGAGGCGCGAGATCGTCTTCGACGCGGTGGGCGGCCTTACGCGAAGGGTCGCGGCGAGGTCTCCCATCGTCATCGTGCCGGAGGCCGCCAGCACCTGCACCACCTGCTCCTGGCCGGCGAACAGGTCGAGTGTCGCGAGCCGGTCGCCGATGCGGGCTCGATGCAGCCGCGCCGCCTGGACGAGCGCCCAGCCGACGCTCTTGGCACCGGGCGGCTTGGCGCTGGGCCGCTTCTCCACGACTTTCGCGTTCGCCGCCGGAGCCGTCGGATCCGAGGATTCGAGGGCAGGCTCGCCTGCGCCGTGGCGACCCTTTCGCTTCGTCCGAGCCGCGTCCGCCGACGTCGGCTCGTCCTTCCGGTTCTTCGCTTTGCCGTTCACGGGATGCCCCGGGTGCTCGAAGCCCGGCGCGGCTGCCGGGATCTCGTCCGCCGCTGACATCCCATACCCTCGCGCAACACGACCGAACACGTCGAAACATCGGTTCGCGAGAGCGACCCGTATCGTTCGCGGTCGGCTGTGCCTCGGGCGTGTGAAAGTGGGATGACGGTCGGCGCCTCGATCCCCGGCTAACCACCGTCTCGAAGGACGGACTTACTCCCGCGTCGGGCGCTCCATCGCATGGGCGAGCTCAGCAGGGCATCAGGCGGCGGAGCTGATCCAGGATGTCCTCGCCGCTGCAGGGACGGGCGATGAAGTGCGCACCGGCCGGCATCCGTTCCGGATCGGGCGAGGCGCGGCCGGATACGATCAGAATGGGCAGTTTCGGCCGCGCCTCCGCGACCGAACTGGCCAGATCGAAGCCGTTGACCTTGCCGGACAGCTCCACGTCGGTGACGAGGCCGCAGATGTCCGGCCGCGCCTGGAGAATGCTCAGTGCGCGCTCGGCCGACGCGCATTGGACCGTCTCGTAGCCGCCGCCCTCCAGAACGTCGCCGAGATCCATGATGGTCAGCGCCTCGTCTTCGACGAGAAGGATCACGGGCCGGTCATCCTGGGGATTCGTCTGAGCGCTCGTCACGATGTGCATCTCCAGTCTCGATCCGAAGGCGCGGTCGAGGCCGCCCCCCGGCTACTCCGTCGTCTACGTTGTCCAACGGCAAAGGGGCGTTCCGGTTGCAGGGAAGCTGAACGGTCTGTCAGGTGTTCCCGAGGCTTCGAATGCGACGGGATCCGGCTGCGATCATCCTGTCGCCGCTGTGGATGGCGGCCCCGCCGGCGGATCGGCCGTCCCACGGATCTGACATCCGGGCAGGCCCGGCATTCGGCACGCTCCGGGCGCGGCGGCGCTGAGGCCCGCGGATCTTCGCCGGTCAGCGCACCGCTTCGTGCGCGACCGCCGACAACACGGAGGTGACGGTTTCGATCAGCCGGTCGAGATCGTCGCGGGCGATGGTCAGCGCGGGCGTCAGGTAGACGATATCGCCGAACGGGCGCACCCAGACTCCGTGTTCCACGAACCGCGCCTTCAGGTCGGCGAGGTCGGGCATGGCGGCGAACTGGACCACGCCGATCGCCCCCAAGGTGCGGATGTCGGCGATGCCCCGAAATCCGCGGATCGGCTCGAGACCCTCCGCGAGGCGCGCGCCGATCGCGCGGGCCTGTTCCAGGCGCGGCGCGTGCGCGAACAGGTCGAGGCTGGCATTGGCCGCCGCGCAAGCAAGCGGATTCGCCATGAAGGTCGGGCCGTGCATCAGGGCGGCACCGGGATCGTCCGACCAGAACGCCGAAAAGATCTCGCTGGTGGCGACCGTCGCGGCGAGCGCCATCGTCCCGCCGGTCAGGGCCTTCGACAGACACAGGATGTCGGGCACGATGCCGGCCTGCTCGCAGGCGAACAGCGTTCCGGTGCGGCCGAAGCCGGTGAAGATCTCGTCCAGGATCAGCGGCAGGCCGTGTCGGCGGGCGAGGCGTGCGATCGT
>CAZZZJ010000147.1:3353-7272 GCA_964658355.1 Beijerinckiaceae bacterium | reverse complement strand
CCCAACCGCGTGGCCAGCGCGAGCGCACGGTTCTCGGTGACCCGGAGATGGCAGAAGCCGTGAGCGCCTTCACGCGCATAGGTGCGGCAGAGCTGCTCTCGGTCCGAAGAGAAGGCGGCCTGTTCGGTCACGATCGGGCGCACGTCCTCGCGCCGCGCCCGCTGGGTCATCAGCTTGTAGTTTTCCCGCACCGCCTTGTCGGCGACGCCCCGGGCCGTATCGAACTCCGAAGAACGTGGGATGAGGCCGGCCGCCGCCGGCCCCCACAGGCCGACGGGGGCGGTCGCGCAATCCTGTGCCGAGAACGTGCAGAGCGGGGTCGGCCCGAGGCTTGAGACCAGGACGCCGCCATCGGTCAGGTCGAAGCGCAGCGGGCATTCGGCGGCGGCCGCCTCGTAGCGCGGCACCCCCTCGGGCTTGCCCTCGGCCGTCAGCGCCACGGGACCGCCGCCGCCGAGCGGGACCTTGCAGGTCTCCGTCGGCTGCGAGACTTTGGTGCCGGGCAGCGTGATCCGCGCGGTGAATCCCGATCCTGCGCGTTCCAGCTTGAGGCTGCCGGTCAGACCGTTGAGCATCAGCTCCTGGCCGATGACGCCGTCCTCGGAAGGCGCCTTCAGCACTATGGGCCTGGAAGGCGCGGCGGGACGCGGTGTGTCGGCCACGGGTGCCGACGTATCGTCGGGGAGCGGCGTTCCGGGAATGGGCGCTGCGGGGGGCGGGGCCGTGGGGACGCCGCGTGGCGGTACGGGAGGCTTGGCCGCGCGACCGATCCCGAACAGCTCCTCGAAGAAGTTCTGGGCTGAGGCCTCACCGGGCAGAAGGGCCGCGAGTGCGAAGCATGGCACAGCGAAGAACGGGATCATTGAGCTGCGGGTCAGGCGCATCGGGTCTTTCAGGCCGGGGGCGGCGGCAGGTGGCCCGCGCAATGCCGGCCTCGCGCCGTGCGGGACGCTCTTCACGAAGCGTTAACATGCCTTCTGTGCCGCTGGCGTGGCCGGGGCGCAACAAAATGCAAGCCCACGATGAAAGCCGGTAAGACACGGGTGCAATGGAGCGGCGAAAACCCCGGCGGACTGTCTGCGCTCAGGCGTTCGGTCCACCACGGCAAGGGCTTGGCGGGATCGCGCGTCTCAAGGCCGGGCTTCGCCTTGCGAGCCCGCATCGACCTTCTTATATCCGGCGGGACGCGGGATTAAGCGTGGGATCGGAGCCGTTCGCGGCCCTTGTTCCGGCCCCGGTTCCGTATCCACATCTTCCTGCACCGTACCGCCATGGGCCGAGCTGCTTCGGGGCTCGGCGGTCTGCTTGAACGCAACCAACATAAGGGATCCCACCATGGGTAAAGTCATCGGCATCGACCTCGGCACCACCAATTCGTGCGTCGCCGTGATGGAGGGCTCGCAGCCCAAGGTCATCGAGAATGCGGAAGGCGCCCGCACCACGCCGTCCATCGTCGCCTTCACCGACGACGGCGAGCGCCTCGTTGGCCAGCCGGCCAAGCGTCAGGCTGTCACCAACCCCGAGCGCACGTTCTTCGCCATCAAGCGCCTCGTCGGCCGCACCTACGACGATCCGATGACGCAGAAGGACAAGGGCCTCGTGCCCTACAAGATCGTCCGCGGCGACAACGGCGACGCCTGGGTCGAGGCCGACGGCAAAAAGTACTCGCCCTCCCAGATCTCGGCCTTCACCCTTCAGAAGATGAAGGAGACAGCCGAGTCGCATCTCGGGCAGCCGGTGACGCAGGCTGTCATCACCGTCCCGGCTTACTTCAACGATGCCCAGCGCCAGGCGACGAAGGACGCCGGCAGGATTGCCGGCCTCGAGGTGTTGCGCATCATCAATGAGCCGACGGCGGCGGCGCTGGCCTACGGCCTCGACAAGAAGAAGGCCGGCACGATCGCGGTCTACGACCTCGGCGGCGGCACCTTCGACGTCTCGATCCTCGAGATCGGCGACGGCGTGTTCGAGGTGAAGTCCACCAACGGCGACACCTTCCTCGGCGGCGAGGACTTCGACAACCGCGTGGTCGAGTACCTGACCGCGGAGTTCAAGAAGGAGCAGGGCATCGACCTGACCAAGGACAAGCTCGCGCTTCAGCGTCTCAAGGAAGCGGCCGAGAAGGCGAAGATCGAGCTGTCCTCGGCGACGCAGACCGAGATCAACCTGCCCTACATCACCGCCGACGCCACCGGACCGAAGCACCTCGCGCTCAAGCTCAGCCGTGCCAAGTTCGAGTCGCTCGTCGACGATCTCGTGCAGCGCACGATCGAGCCCTGCCGCAAGGCGCTCAAGGATGCCGGCGTCTCGGCGTCCGAGATCGACGAGGTGGTCCTGGTCGGCGGCATGATCCGCATGCCGAAGATCCAGGAAGTCGTGAAGTCGTTCTTCGGCAAGGAGCCGCACAAGGGCGTCAACCCGGACGAGGTCGTCGCCATCGGCGCAGCGGTCCAGGCCGGCGTTCTCCAGGGCGACGTCAAGGACGTGCTGCTGCTCGACGTGACCCCGCTCTCGCTCGGCATCGAGACGCTGGGCGGCGTGTTTACGCGGCTGATCGACCGCAACACCACGATCCCGACCAAGAAGAGCCAGACCTTCTCGACGGCCGAGGATAACCAGAACGCGGTCACCATCCGGGTCTTCCAGGGTGAGCGCGAGATGGCGGCCGACAACAAGCTGCTCGGCCAGTTCGACCTGATGGGCATTCCGCCGGCTCCGCGCGGCATGCCGCAGATCGAGGTGACCTTCGACATCGACGCGAACGGCATCGTCAACGTGACGGCCAAGGACAAGGCGACGAACAAGGAGCATCAGATCCGCATCCAGGCCTCGGGCGGCCTCTCCGATGCGGACATTGAGAAGATGGTGAAAGACGCCGAGGCGAACGCGGAGGCCGACAAGCGCCGCCGCGAGCTCGTCGAGGTCAAGAACCAGGGCGAGAGCCTGATCCATGCCACCGAGAAGTCGGTGAAGGAGTACGGCGACAAGGTCTCGGAGGCCGACAAGGGCGGCATCGAGACGGCGATGACCGCGCTCAAGACCGCGCTCGAGGGCGAGGACGTCGAGACCATCAAGGCCCGCACCACCGATCTGATGCAGGCCTCGATGAAGCTCGGTGAGGCCATGTATGCCGCGACCCAGACGCCCGAGGGCGGCCCGGACGCCGGCACCGGCCACGAGGCCAAGAAGGACGACGTCATCGACGCCGACTTCTCTGAGGTCGACGACAAGGACCAGAAGAAGCGGGCATAAGCCTCGCGACCGTCTTGAAGCGGGGCCGGAGCGATCCGGTCCCGTTTTCGCTTGCGATGGGCGTTGCGGACCGTCATTCCGGGATCCGCTCGGCGGACCCGTTTTTTTCGGGCTCGGTCGATCGCGACGCGAACACTCAGCACGATTGCGCAGTGACGTGACCGACCGCCTCGGGCTGGCGGACGGATCGTTGGGGACTATCGAGGCAAGGCATGTCGAAGCGGGACTATTACGAGATCCTTCAGGTCTCCAAGACCGCGACCGAAGGCGAAATGAAGGTCGCCTTCCGCAAGCTCGCCATGACCTATCATCCGGACAAAAATCCCGGCAACAAGGATGCCGAGATCAAGTTCAAGGAGATCAATGAGGCTTATCAGTGCCTGTCCGACGGGCAGAAGCGCGCGGCCTACGACCGCTTCGGCCATGACGCCTTCACGCAGGGCGGCGGGCAGGGCGGTCCCGGATTCGGCAACGAGTTCGGCGACTTCATGTCGGACATCTTCGACAACTTCTTCGGCGACGGCCGCGGCCAGCCGCAGGCGAGAAGCGGGCGCGGCGGCACCCCGGGGCGCGAGCGCGGAGCCGACCTGCGCTACAGCCTGGAAATTTCCTTGGAAGAGGCTTTCACCGGCAAGGCCGAGACCATCAAGATCCCGACCTCGATCAC
>CAZZZJ010000147.1:0-3253 GCA_964658355.1 Beijerinckiaceae bacterium | reverse complement strand
TGGAAGAGGCTTTCACCGGCAAGGCCGAGACCATCAAGATCCCGACCTCGATCACGTGCGAGACCTGCGCCGGATCGGGTGCCAAGCCTGGCTCCAAGCCGCGGACCTGCCAGACTTGCGCCGGCTACGGCCGCGTGCGGGCGGCGCAGGGTTTCTTCGCCATCGAGCGGACCTGCCCGAACTGCCACGGCCGCGGCGAAATCGTCGACGATCCGTGTACGGCCTGTGCCGGCGCCGGCCGGGTCAACCGCGAGCGAACGTTGGCGATCAACGTGCCGGCGGGCGTCGACGACGGCCTGCGCATTCGGCTGTCCGGCGAGGGCGAGAGCGGATTGCGCGGCGGGCCGGCCGGCGACTTGTACGTCTTCCTGTCGATCAAGCAGCACGCGTTCTTCCAGCGCGACGGTGCCGACCTGTTCTGCCGCGTCCCGATTTCGATGGTGACGGCGGCGCTCGCGGGCGAGATCACCGTGCCGGTGATCGACGGTTCGCAGACCCAGGTGCGCATCCCGGCCGGAACCCAGACCGCCAAGCAGTTCCGCATCAAGGGCAAGGGCATGCCGGTGCTGCGAAGCCGCGAGGTCGGCGACCTCTATATCCAGGTCTTCGTCGAGACGCCGCAGAACCTGACCAAGCGTCAGCGCGAGCTGCTCCAGGAGTTCGGCCAGACGGCCTCCGACGAGAACCATCCGGAGGCCGCCGGCTTCTTCTCGAAGGTCCGCGACTTTCTGGGCGGCTTCGGCGGCACTGCGCGCCAGTGATCCGTATGGGAACGGGCGGCGGCGGCCGGATCAAAACGGGCCGGACTCCGTTGAGGATTTTGCCGTGGTAGATTCGATCGTTGGACCGTGTGTGATCGCATTGCGCTAGGCACGAGCGCAGCCTTGCCTGTAAGACATGTGCCGACCGTCGCGCCTACCGCCGTGATCGCGTTCCAGCGATCGGACCTGAAGGAACACCGGACTTGCCGCCGCTACGTCGTTCCAGTGCGAAAACCTCGTCCGTGAACGCGAAGGTGCGGCGTGATCCGCTTGAGGACGAGGCGCGGTTCCTCAAATCCTGGCTCGAGCGGCCGCTGGTCACCGGCTCGGTCACGCCGTCCGGGAAGATGCTGGCCCGCACCATGGCGGCCTATGTCGACCCGGCCGTATCGGGCCAGGTGATCGAGATCGGCCCGGGCACCGGCCCCGTGACGGAGGCGTTGATCCGCCGGGGCATCGCACCTGAACGTTTGGTGCTCATCGAGTTCAACCCCGATTTCTGTACGCTGCTGAGGCGTCGTTTCCCCGGCGTCACCGTTGTCCGCGGCGATGCCTACGACATTCGCGGAAGTGTCGGCGCGGTGCTCACGGGGCCGGCGGCTGCGACGGTGTCGAGCCTGCCGCTTTTCACCAAGCCCCTGGAACAGCGCCTCGACCTGCTCAACACCGCCCATGATCTGATGCATCCGGGCGCGCCGTTCGTGCAGTTCACCTACGCGGTCGTCCCGCCGATCCCGGCGCGGTGCGCCTTGGGCAGCTACACCGCCAGCGGCTCGAACCGAGTCTGGCTGAACCTGCCGCCGGCGCGCGTGTGGGTCTACCGCCGTCCCTGATCCGGCCCTCGGTGATCGTTCGGCCGGTCTCGATCCGAGTGGGCAGATGTGTCCCCGACGCGATCTGAATTCGCCTCTCAGGCGGCATTCATGTGCAGATCGGTACCGATGCTCTCGCGACCGGCGCGGACGCAGCCGGTCGCGCGAGCAGGAGAATGCCGATGTCCAGGACACCGCCCCGAAACCGTCTCGCCCTTGCAGCCTTCGCCCTGGCCGGCGGCCTCGCCTTCGCGCTGCCTGCCGAGGCAGTGCCGTTTGCGCCGGCTCCGCTCGCCGGCGCTTCCACCGGCGTGGTCCAGGCGCAATACGGTTACGACTACGGTCGCCGCCATCACGGGTACGAGCACGGTCCGCGCCACTTCGATTACGGCCCGCCGCGCCATCGCCATTTCGGCGGCCATCACGGCTGGGATGGGCCGCGCTTCCGGCACCATCACCATTACCCTCACCACCATCATCACCACCACCACGGGCACGGCCACGGAGGCTGGTAGCGGAGGTGGGGCCGGGGATGCGACGCCCCAGCCCTTCTCACGTCTGCGGCGCGATCCGCTCGATCACCGCCGGACCTCGGACCGGCGCCGCACCGAGGGTGTAGGCTGCGCGCAGGGCAGCCTCCGCGCGATCCGCCGCCGCAGCGTCTACGGCGTGAACGATCCCGAGCAGCCCGTGCGCATCGCCCGGCCGCGCGAGCTGCGAGAACCCGACGCGCCCGTCGATCCCGTCGTCAGGCCGTGTCCGCCCGCCGCCGAGGCCGACCACCGCGAGCCCGATCGCGCGGGTCGCGACCTGCGCGACGGTGCCGACCGCGCCAACCTCCCGGATCACAGGCGCCGCGGGCAGGTGCTTCGCCGGCGCCTCCAACAGGTCGGCCGGTCCGCCGAGCGCGGAGACCATCTTCGCGAAACGCTCCGCCGCGCGGCTCGAAGACAGGCTCGCCTCCAGCCGCATGACGGCATCGCTTGCGTCGCTCGCGAGCCTGCCGGCCACCAGCATTTCGGCACCGAGCGCCAGGGTCACCGCATGGAAGTCCGGCTCGCGCCGGCCGGCGAGGTAGTCGATCGCGTAGGCGATCTCCAGGCCGTTGCCGGCCGTGCTCGCGAGCGGCGCATCCATGTCGGTGATCAGCGCGACGGTCCGCAGTCCCGCGCCGTTCGCGACCGCGACGATGCTGTCGGCCAGCGCCCGCGCTTCGGTCATCCCGGCCATGAACGCGCCGGAGCCGACCTTCACGTCCATCACGAGGCCGTCGAGGCCGGCCGCGAGCTTCTTGGCGAGAATCGACGCGGTGATGAGGTCGAGCGACTCCACCGTGCCGGTCACGTCGCGGATCGCGTAGAGCTTGCGGTCGGCCGGGGCCAGCTCGGCGGTCTGGCCGATGATGGCGCAGCCCACCTCGGACACGACCCTGCGGAAACGGTCGAGATCGGGCGTCGCGTCGTAGCCGGCAATGCTGGCGAGCTTGTCGAGGGTGCCGCCGGTATGGCCGAGGCCGCGCCCTGAGATCATCGGCACGTAGCCGCCGCATGCCGCGACCATCGGCGCGAGCACGAGGCTCACCGCGTCGCCGATCCCGCCGGTGGAGTGCTTGTCGAGGACGGGGCCGGGAAGGTCCCAGGCGAGGACGCTGCCGGACTGCGTCATCGCCCGCGTCAGCGC
>CAZZZJ010000146.1:0-7347 GCA_964658355.1 Beijerinckiaceae bacterium | reverse complement strand
GGCCGAGAAACGGTCGAGGAGCGCGACGACCTCGGCGCTCACGTCCGGCTGGCGGCCCCCGGGGGCCGGCGCGAGGGACCGGCGACGCATCCGACGGAGGAAGCGGCCAAGGATCGCCCGGGGGCCCCGGGGTGCACCGGCTTCCTCCTCGTCCGGGGCCGGATGGTCCGGCCAATTCTGGATCGGACCCTGCTCGGCCCAATGGGCCAAGGCTCCGCCGAGGCCGGCATCGAGCGCGCCGGCGTCCAGCGCCAGCGCGACCGGGACGCGGCCGAAGATCCCGTCCTCGTCCAACCCGGCCCGCAGGAGGCGCGGCAGGTGACGCAGGACGATGCGGCGGGCGAGTTTCGGCGGAACGGTGGGTGCGCTCAAGGGCAGGTGCCTCCAATCGTCTCTCGGATGTTCGCGGTCGCGTCGGGCGTGCCCGGCCGCTCGGCCTTCAGGGATCGGCGCGGCTCCCCAGCCGCACCCAGCCTTCCTCGGTCAGTGCCCATGCCAGCCGCGGATCGAGCGCCCACATCCTGCCGGTGATGACGGCCCGACCGTCGACCGCGCCGAGGACGGCCGGCGAAGGCAGGGACGCCGCCTCCCACCCCTCCAGCCGGGGCGCCCATGCCAGCTCCCTCGCGATCGGCGAGGCGCCGGCCGCCACGCGTTCGAGGCGCGAGACCAGGATGCGCAGGGCGGCGATCCGCTCGGGGAGGTCGTCGGGCAGGTAGGCCGTCATCGCTTCGCCCCCGGCTTATCGGCCATGCTCCGGAGGGCGGGCCGCCTCAGGACCCGACCTCGATCACGAGATCGTCGCGAAAGCCCGGATTCTCGGAGGGGTAGCCGTGCGGGTTGCACACGATCCGGGTCGTGCCGACCGTGTGATCGCGGTTGGCATGGACGTGCCCGTGCACCCAGAGCGCCGGACGCCGCGCATCGATCAGCTCGCGAAGGTCGGAGACGAAGGCCGGGTTCAGCGGATCGCCCTCGAAGGCCGGGTGGACGGACGCGGGAGCGGGACCGTGATGCGTGACCACGACGTGCGGCGAACCGTTCGCATCTCCATCGAGCGCGCGGTCGAGGAAACGCCGCGACGCCCGGTGAATCGAGAGCGCCTCCTCCGGACGGAAGCGACGCCACTCGGGATGCAACGTCGCGGTGATGCGGCGATGGTCGTTGAGGCCTCGGCGCGCCGCCTCCATCGCGACCGCGCGGCGGCCGACGCCGTCGAGGGCATAGTCGGTCCACAGGGTGGAACCGGAAAAGTGCACGCCATTGAGCTCGACGACCCCGTCTTCGAGGAAGTGGACGCCGGCGGCCGCGGCGGCCTCGCGTCCACGGGCGAGCTCGATGTCGTGGACCCGATTGTAGAACTCGTGGTTGCCCGCGGTCATCACGACCGGCATGTGCGGCCCGATGGTGCGCGCGGCCCACCCGATCGCCTCGGGAAGGCCTTGGCACACGTCCCCGGCGATCACGGCCACGTCCGCATCGGGGATGTCGGGAGGGCTCCAGGGCTTCCGCCCGATGTCGAGGTGCAGGTCAGACAGGATCCAGATGCGCATGGTTCGATCCTCGTGCGGAAGTTCCCGTATCGGCGGCCGCGCGGTCGCGACGGGCGGATGGCTCAGGCGTGGGCTTCGCGATGGCGACCCGGGTCGTAGGGGTTCGGCCCGGGAACGCGGGGCGACCACGCCGTCCACTGCTCCGCGAGCACGGGAAGATGGGTGTCGTCCGGGCGGAGACGCGCGAGCTTCCGCAGCGCGCCGGCCAGGATCGCCGGGGCGGTTCGGTCACCCGCCAGGGCCCGCATCAGCAGGGCGCTGGCGACCGCGTCCGCACCGGCACCTGCCGGACCGCCCACGCGCAGGGCGGTGATGGAGACCCGCGCCATCGCTGCCGGGTCCCCACGCATCACGGCGTCCCAGTGCCGGCGCCCGAAGGGCGGTTCGATGCCGCCGAGGACCAGGCGCAGGGACCGCGCCGTGGCGGGGCCGAGGGCGCGGGGTGCGACAACCCGCCAGAGGCGCAACAGGGGCGTTGCAGCCGTGTGTCGCGCCGGGTCCCGGTCGGCGCGGGGTGGGGCGGTTCTCGACGGCGGACATGGACGGTCACGCCCAAGCTTTTCACGGCTCATGCTCGGTATCTCCGGAGGTGATGGGAAGGTTTGCGGCGTGGTGCCGGGCTACTGCAGGCCCGCGGGTCGCATCGCGACGGCGGGGGAGTCCAATTTGTACAGTCTAGAAAGGGTGCGCGCCCAGGTCCTGCCGTCGGTGGCGTAGACGTCGGACGTCAGCGCCGCCCGGCCCGACGGGATGGTCGGGTGATCGACGACATGACCGGCGATCACCCGGGTGCGGCCGACCTGGAACGACCATCCGCGCATGACCGGCGCGTCGTCGAGATCTTCCGGAGACGGACCTCCTTCCTCCAAGGTCTCCAGATCGTCGGCCAGATCCCGCAGCCGTTCGGAGAGCCGCCTTTGATCGGCGGAGACGAGGGTGCGTTCGCCGAGGCCGAGCGCCTCGACGAACGCGTCCTGGTCGAGCCGCGCCGCGTGTGGGTTCGAGGCGGCGACCTCGACCGCGGCGAGGAGCAGGACGCCTTGACGTACGGTCTTGGGCTGCGGGCACCCGTCCGCGAGGGCGTCGGCCTCGGACCGGGAGGGCGCAGCCAGCGTGACGGGCAGGAACGAGCAGCGCACGGACCGGTCGTGGGTCTTGCATCCGAGGAGCGAACGCATGGACCGTTCGAAGCGCTTCGCATCCGGACCGCCGCCGGAACGGCCGCATCCGAGCAGCCAAAAGGGCTGCCGGAGCCCTTCGGAGTTGAGCCGATCGACTGCGGAGGCGGCAAGCCGCTCTTCGAGCGCGCCCGGTCCGACGACGAGGATCGAGAGGTCCGCCAGCGCTGACAGGTCCGAATCGTTGACGAGGTGGATCGGCAGGTCGAGGACGACGTCGCAGGCCTGCGGCTCGCCATCGCCCAGCATGTCCCCGAGGTCGTCTGCCGAGAAACCGCGCGCCGAAGCAGTCCTCTCGACGAAGGTCAGGCCCTCTGGCATCGTCCGGGGGAGCCGCGCGACGCCGTCGTTCGGACCGGCGATCCGCAGGACGATGGCGGGTCGCCCGGAAATGGCGAGGGCGAAACCCGTGGTCAGGGCAGCGTGTGTCGCGGCCGCGCGACCGTCCAGTCCGTGAAAGGTGAAGAGCAATGGAGCGATCCCATTCCGCGAGGATGGAACGGAGCCTCGACGGCGCGGCGGACTTGGATCCGGCGACGACGGCAGGGCGGTTCCGATCAAGGAAATGGAATTATGCCACAGGTATAAAATTTTATCATCAGCATAGCAAGCCGCCGATGGAGCTTTCGGATCTCTTGGTTAACGAACTGGCGGCCGGCGCGGTGTTTCCGGGCGGGGCCTGCCAGGCGGCGCGAGAGATGCTCGGGCTGACGCAGCAAGACCTGGCGACATCGGCGCAGGTCAGTCGCAAGACCATCAACGACTTCGAGAACATGAAGACGGAACCGGGCGGTCGTATCCTTCGGGCGTTGCGCGAGACCTTGGAGGCGCAGGGAGCGCGCTTCTGCGTGCTCGGCGGGGCCGTCGGTGTCTACGTCGGCAGGCCATGCGCGGTGGACGGCACCTGATATCAACCCGGCCGGGTCGCGGGTCATCCATCCGGCCGCTCGAAGCTAGTGGTGGAAATCTGACGCTTGGTACCCATTCCTGACCGTCAGAGAAGGATGGGAAGCAGCTTGGCTGCTTTCAGTCGCAAGACGTTCATAAGCGGACCTAGGATGACCCGCAGTCTCCGGATGGACGGTCCAACCCATCGAATGGTCGAAGTTCGTTAAAGTCGGATGCCGACATCATCAGAGGCGATGCGACCGGCACGAAAGTGCTCTGCCTCGGGAGACAGCGTGATTCACGATTGCAAAGCCCCGGTCACGCGACATCTCGTGCTGGTCCGGCATGGCCAGAGCGTAGCCAACCGATCCGGCCTGTTCACGGGATTGCTGGACTCGCCCTTGACCGAGCAGGGCCGGAGGGAAGCCGAGGCAGCCGGCCGGCGTTTGGCAGAGTGCAACTGGCGCTTTTCCGCTGCCTTCACCTCGACGCTGACGCGGGCCGTCGTGAGCGGCCGGCTTATCCTCGATGCGCTCGGGCAACCCGGATCGGTCCCCCAAAGCTTCGCCGCGCTCGACGAGCGAGACTACGGCGACCTCAGCGGGCTCGACAAGATTGCCGCCGATGCGCGCTGGGGGGCGGAGCGGATCGAGACCTGGCGCCGCTCCTACGCCGAGGCGCCGCCGAACGGTGAGAGCCTGCGCGATACCGTCGCCCGCATCGTGCCATGCTACCTCCGAACCATCCTGCCGGCGGTCATGTGCGGGGACGTGCTCGTCGTCGCCCACGGCAATTGCCTGCGGGCGCTTGTCATGGCGCTTGAAGACCTGAGCCCCGCGGAGGTCGAGCACCTCGAACTCGCGACGGGCTCCGTCAGGATCTATGAGCTTGCTGCGGACACGACGATCACGGCCAGCTGGATCGACGGGTGAATCCGCCTGTCGCCCCCCCACAATGCGTCTCCGCAAACTCTGAGGGGGTCCTCATCTCATCTATTTCAGTGATGAAAAGCATCTAATCATTCCGCTGGAGTGAATGAACGGGACCTGGGATCCTCCGGCATCACATCGGAGCCATCCATGTCCGCGCCAAGACTTTTCTCCCACTCTCGTTCGACGCGTGCCTTGGCCGGCACGAGAGCCATCCTTCCGGGACTGGGCCTCTGCGTGGCGGTCACCGCCGCAGCGATCGGCTTCGAAGCCGCCCAGACGCATCTGTTCGGTCGTGCCTGGCTCGAAGCCCTGGTGCTGGCGATCCTGCTCGGCAGCGCGATCCGCACGATTTGGACCCCGTCGCAGCGTTTCTTTCCCGGCATCGCCTTCGGGGCCAAGACCGTGCTGGAGATCGCGGTCGTACTACTCGGCGCGTCGCTCAGCCTCGCGACGATCCTCGCCGCCGGACCGGGCCTGCTCTTCGGCATCGCGGGCGTCGTCGTGGCCGCGATCCTGTCGAGCTACGGCATCGGCCGAGCGCTCGGGCTGCATCCGCGCATGGCGATCCTCGTCGCATGCGGAAACTCGATCTGCGGCAACTCGGCGATCGCCGCCACGGCACCGGTGATCGGCGCCGACGGCGAGGACGTCGCCGCCTCCATCGCCTTCACCGCGGTGCTGGGCGTGCTGGTGGTGCTCGGCCTGCCGCTGCTGGTGCCGCTGCTCGGTCTGTCGCCGATGCAGTACGGCGTGCTTGCCGGCCTCACCGTCTACGCCGTGCCACAGGTCCTCGCCGCCACTGCGCCGGTCGCGGCGCTCAGCGTCCAGGTCGGAACCCTGGTGAAGCTCGTCCGGGTGCTGATGCTAGGCCCGGTCGTCCTGGTGCTTTCGCTCGGCGCAAGCCGGCTGCGCGAGGAGACCGACGAGGCCGCCCCCGGCGTCACCGCCGGCGACCGCCCGGCCCGCGGCGGCCTCGCGATCCACCGCCTGGTGCCGTGGTTCATCCTCGCCTTCCTTGCGCTCGCGGGCCTTCGCTCGGCCGGGCTGGTCCCGCAGGTTGCGCTCGCGCCGATGTCGGAGACCGCCAACGTGCTGACCGTGGTCTCGATGGCGGCGCTCGGCCTCGGGGTCGACGTGCGCAGCGTCGCCAAGGCCGGCGCGCGGGTGACCCTCGCGGTGGTCGCCTCGCTCCTTGCGCTGGGCGCCGTCAGCCTCGGCCTGATCCACGTGCTCGGCCTCGTCTGATCCGCGCTATGGCATCGATCCGAATTCTTGATGAAAGAACTGCCGTGACACGTTCGTCCCAATCTTCGTCCGAGGCGGTTGCGCAGGCGACGGGATGGTTGATGGGGCCGGGTCGCGAAGCGGCGGACGCGGCAGCCCTTCTCGACGGGTTCAGCGCGTGCCTCTCGGGGCTCGGCCTGCCACTGGCCCGCGCCACCACCCACGCGCCGACCCTGCATCCGTCGTTCCGGTGGGTGATGCGCGTCTGGCATCCAGGAGCGTCGAGCCTAGCCCTGCGTCGCCGCCACGGCATCGAGGGCACGCCGACCTTTCACGGCAACACCGTCGAGCACGTGGTCGAGACCCGTACCCCGTTCCGATACCGTCTCGACGGGGATGGGCCGCTGCCGTTTCCCGTGCTCGGCGAGCTTCGCGACGAGGGTCTGACCGACTACCTCATCGTGCCGCTGCGCGCCGCGCGTGGACGCATGGGCGCCGCCTCCTGGGCCACGGCGAGACCGGGCGGCTTCACGCTGATCGAGATCGACACGTTGCTGGCGCTGGTCGAGCCGTTCTCGCTGCTGTTCGAGATCAAAGCGCTCGACGACATGCTCGGCGCGGTGCTGAGCGCCTATGTCGGGCGCGACCCGGCACGGCAAATCCTGGCCGGCACAGTGCGGCGCGGCGATGTACGTCTGATGCGGGCCGCGATGATGCTGACTGACTTGCGCGGGTTCGGTGAACTGTCCGACCGGCAGAGCCCCGACCGTGTCGTGGCCGCCCTCAACCGGATGTTCGATGCCATCGTGCCAGCCATCGAGGCGGAAGGCGGCGAGGTGCTGAAGTATATCGGCGACGGGCTACTGGCCGTGTTCGATGCCGATCGCGACGAGGCCGCGGCGCGCCGTGCCGCCTTGCGTGCCGCCGAGGCCGCACTCGCTGCGCTTGCGACCCTGCGCGACGGTGACACAGCTGCCTTCGAGGTCGGCGTCGCACTTCATGTCGGCGAGGTCGCCTACGGCAATATCGGCGGCGGCGACCGGGTCGACTTCACGGCGATCGGCCGCGATCTCAACGTGCTCGCTCGCGTCGAGCGCCTGTGCAAGACCTACGACACGCCGCTGATCGCCACCGACACTTTCATCGACGGATTGGCGCATGCCCTCGAACCTCTCGGCACCGTCGCCCTGCGCGGTTTTTCAGAGCGTCACGCCCTGTTCGGGCTTCGCAGGACCGCGCCCGTCGGCGCGCCGGCGGCGTGACGCCAAGACGGCGTCCTTGATCGTCCCATCGGAGATTGAAACTTCTCAAATCATCGCGTTTGGAGATCATTCGTATCGCGAAAGACCGTTGGTGGGAATAAACCGCATCCCGTAGCATCTCCCTGGTCGCGAGGGATCGCGACGGGTCCGATGCCTTCGAACGCATCGACACCGACATTCTTAGGGGAGAGACCATGCACGGACTGGACAGACCGATGAACCGCCGCCTCGTCCTGGGTGGCCTAGGGCTCGGCAGCCTCGGCGCCGCCATACCGGCCTGGGCGGCGGGCTCGGTGAAGCTTCCGCTGCC
>CAZZZJ010000145.1:0-7410 GCA_964658355.1 Beijerinckiaceae bacterium | reverse complement strand
GTCTCGGCCAGCGTCCCGTCGACGTCGAAGATCAGCGCCTTCAGCATGGCGACATCAACATGGGATCGTCCTGCCGCTCGCCGCCTCGGCGCCGGCGCGGATCGCGGCGATCCGTTCGGCGTAGTGGGCAGGGCCGTCCTTGAACACCGCGTTGCCGGCCACGAACACGTTGGCGCCCGCGGCCGCCGCGCGGCCGACCGTGTCGGCGTCGACGCCGCCGTCGACCTGGATGTCGATGGCGCGGCCCGCGATCATTGCCTTCACGCGCGCCACGGTCTCCAGCGTGCTGTCGAGGAAACTCTGGCCGCCGAAGCCCGGGTTCACCGTCATCACCAGCACCAAGTCGGCTAGCTCCAGCAGCGGTTCGACCATCGCGGCCGGCGTGCCTGGATTGAGGGCGACGCCCGCGCGCTTGCCGAGCGCCCGGATGGTCTGGAGCGAGCGATGGCTGTGCGGGCCGGCCTCGACATGGACGGTGATGCCGTCCGCGCCGGCTTCGGCGAAGGCCGCCAGGTAGGGATCGGCCGGCGCGATCATCAGATGAACGTCGAAGAACTTGTTCGTGTGTGGGCGCAGCGCCTTCACGACCGGCGGGCCGAAGGTGATGTTCGGCACGAAGTGCCCGTCCATAACGTCGAGGTGGATCCAGTCGGCGCCGCCCGTGTCGACGGCGCGGGTCTCCTCGGCGAGGCGCGCGAAGTCGGCCGATAGGATCGAGGGGGCGATGGTGGCCGTGGGCATGGAGCATGTTCCGAAGCGCAGGGAGCCGAGGCACCCTCGCGCGGGCTGATGATGGGTGGAGAAGGCCGTCCTGGCCAGCCGGACTTCCGTCTGCGACGATCCGCCCGTTCAGGCGAGGCGGCGCTTTCGTTCCACGAGTTGCATGATGATCGGCGTGAGGATGAGCTGCATCGCCAGGTCGAGCTTGCCGCCGGGGATGACGATCGAGTTGGCGCGGCTCATGAAGCTGCCCTCCAGCATCGAGCGCAGATAGGAGAAGTCGATGCCCTTGGGGTCCTTGAAGCGGATCACCACCATCGATTCGTCCGCCGTCGGGATCCAGCGCGCGATGAACGGGTTCGAGGTGTCGACGGTGGGTACGCGCTGGAAGTTGATGTCCGTCCACGAGAATTGCGGACAGATCGTCTGCACGTAATCCGGCATCCGGCGCAGGATCACGTCGGTCACCGCATCGGTCGAGTAGCCCCGGAACGAGCGGTCCCGGTGCAGCTTCTGGATCCATTCGAGGTTGATCACCGGCACGACGCCAATCTTCAGATCCGGATAGCGCGCGAGATCGATGGTCTGATCGACGACGCAGCCATGCAGACCTTCGTAGAACAGCAGGTCGGAGCCCGGCTCGAAGATTTCCCAGTCCGAGAAGCTGCCCTGAGGCAGGCCATAGCGCGCGGCGTCCTCGGCATCGTGCACGTAGTGGCGGGTCCGGCCCTGTCCGGACACGCCGTAGGTGCGGAACACCTCCTCGAGCTCGGGCAGGAGGTTCGCGCGGGGCGCGAAGTGCGAGAGCGTCGGTTCCGCCGCCATCATCGCATGCATGGTCTCGCGGTCGAAAGCATGGAAGCCGTCGCCCTCGATGTAGACCGCCGACACGTCCTCGCGCCGGAAGATCTGCTCGAAGGTGTTGCGCACCGAGGTCGTGCCGGCCCCCGAGGAGCCGGTGACCGAGATGATGGGATGCCGCGCCGACATGGTGCTAGGGGGCGATCGTGAGGATCACGAGCGCATCAGCCCGCGTTGCCCGAACAGCGGCGAGCGCCCCGCGGCATGGTTGCGCCCATCATAGTACTTGGCGACGGTGGCGACCTCCTCCACCGAGCCGAACACCAGCGGCACGCGCTCGTGGATGCCCGTGGCGGCGATATCGAGGATGCGGCGCTCGCCGTCGGTGGCACCGGCGCCGGCCTGCTCCATCAGCATGGCGATCGGCGCGGCCTCGTAGAGGAGGCGCAGGCGGCCCTGCGCGTAGCCCTTGCGGCCGTCGCCCGGATACAGGAACACGCCGCCGCGCATCAGCACGCGCTGCGCGTCGGCCACCAGCGAACCGAGCCAGCGCATGTTGTAGTCCTTGTCGTGCGGGCCTTCCGAGCCGCGCAGGCAATCCTCGACGAAGGCCTTGATCGGGCCGTCCCAATGCCGGGCGTTCGAGGCGTTGATCGCGTATTCCCTGGCGGCCACCGGCACATCGAGCGAGGCGTGGGTCAGGCGGAAGGCACGTTCGACGCGGTCGAGCACGTAGACCTGCGTGCCGTGGCCCAGCGTCAGGATCAAGGCCGTGGCCGGCCCGTAGGTCACGAAGCCGGCTGCGGTCTGCGCCGTGCCGGGGGTGGTGAACGAGGCGATCGGGTTGCCGTCGTCCACGACGGCCGGGCGGATGCCGAAGATGGTGCCGACCGCCATGTTGACGCCGATGTTCGACGAGCCATCGAGCGGGTCGATCGCCACGGCGAGCGGCGCCCCGACATTGAGGTGCATCACGCCTTCGGCCTCTTCCGAGGCGACCTCGGCGACCGGAGCGCCCTGCAGCGCTTCCGTCACGCGCTGATGGGCGATGACATCGAGCGCCTTCTGCACGTCGCCGTCGCTGTTGTGCTCGCCCGCCGCCGCGAGATCTCCCCCGAGCGCCCCGCGCCCGATGACCTCGCTGATGTCGATGGCGGCCGCCGCGATCGCGGCGATCACGGCGGCGGTGTCGCCCAAGCTCGGCGCGGCGGCGACGGCTTCGGCGAGACAGGCATCGAGCCGCGATCCGAGTGCCGGTGATCCTGTCGACATCCGCTTGCCTTTCCGCTCAAAATCTCGCCGACCCGGCCTTCGAGAGCCGGGGCGTGCCGCACGCTTTAACCGCCTGGCTTTGAGCAGGATACCGCACCCGGCCCCCCGATCGCCAGACACCCGGAATGGAAGCGGGTAGGAAATCTAAAACTTCTTGCGGCTCATTACAAAAAAACTAAAAACGGCTCATGCGCAACCTGTCCCTCAAGCAACTTCAGGCCGTCGCCGCAGTGGCCCGCCTCGGCACCATGACGCGGGCCGCCCAGGAGCTCAACGTCACCTCGGCCGCCCTCTATGCCCGCATCCGCCAGCTGGAGGAGGAAGCGGGATTGCTGCTGTTCGACCGGACGCCGACGGGCCTGAAGCCGACCGATGCCGGGCGTGAGATGCTCTGGGCGATCGACAGCATCAACACCGTCCTGGAGACCTGCGCCGACAAGCTGCGCATCCTCAAGGGCGGCGCCGGCGGCCGGGTGACCCTCGGTGTCGTCTCCACCGCCAAGTACTTCGCACCGCAGGTCATCGCCGGCTTCGTCAAGGCGCATACCGGGGTCGAGATCAACCTGTCGGTGCGTAACCGCAGCAACACCGTCGAAGCGCTGCGCAACTACGAGATCGACTTCGCGATCATGGGCCGGCCGCCGCGCGATTTCGCGATCGAGGCCGAGATCTTCGGGCCGCACCCGCTGGTGCTGATCGCCGATCCCGGGCACCCGCTCGCCGGGCGCCGCGGGCTGAGCAAGGCCGACATCGCCGAGGAGGCCTACCTCGTGCGCGAGGACGGATCGGGCACCCGCACGGTGTTCGAGGAGTTCATGAACGGCATCATCATCAAGCGGGCGAAGCTCGGGATCGATTCCGGATCGAACGAGACGATTAAGCAGGCGGTGATGGCCGGCCTCGGGATCGCGCTGCTTTCCGCCCACACGGTCTCCGCCGAGGTCGCGTCCGGCCGTCTCGTCCTGCTGGATGTTCAAGGGCTGCCGATCCGCCGAGACTGGTACGCGGTCCGGCGGGCCGACAAGGTCCTCGGTCCTGCAGCTGCCGCCTTCTGGGAATACCTGATGCAGGACGGCGCCCGCTGGCTGCCGGGGGTCGAGGTGCTCGACGGGAAACCGGTCGCTTCGATCGTCGCCGGGGGCAGGTCGTGAGCGCCGGCGTCGTCGTCGTCGGGAGTGGGCAGGCGGGGTTTCAGGTCGCCGCGTCGTTACGCGAAGCCGGTTTTGCCGATGCCGTCACGATCGTCGGCGACGAGCCCGGACTGCCGTATCAGCGGCCGCCTCTGTCGAAAGCGTACCTGGCCGGCAAGACCGACGCGGAAGGCCTGAACCTGCGACCGGACGCCTATTTCGCGGAGCACCGCATCACGGTGCGGTCCCAGGCCCGGGCCATCGCGATCGACCGCGCCGCCCGAACGCTGCGTCTCGGCGACGGGACCGGGATCGCCTACGACCACCTCGTCCTCGCGACCGGTGCGCGCAACCGCCCGCTTCCAGTGCCCGGCGCCGCACTCACCGGCGTGCACCGGCTGCGTGACCGGGCGGATGCGGATGCCCTACGCACGGCGCTGGGGACCGCACACCGAATCGTTGTGGTCGGCGCCGGCTTCATCGGCCTCGAATTCGCGGCGGTCGCCGCGATCCGCGGTCTCGCGGTAACGGTGGTCGAGGCGGCTGACCGGCCGATGGCGCGTGCTGTCTCGGCAGAGACCGGCGCGTTCTTCCGTGGAGCGCACGAGGCCATGGGCGTCCGGTTCGTCTTGGGAGCCGGGGTCGAAAGCATCACAGGGGAGGGCGGATGCGTCGCCTCCGTTCGCCTCTCCGATGGCGAGGCGCTGGCGGCCGACCTCGTCGTGGTTGGGATCGGCGTGTTGCCGAACCAGGAGATCGCCGCCGAGGCCGGGCTGTCCGTCTCGGACGGCATCCGCGTCGACCCTTTCCTCGCGACCGACGATCCGGCCATCTCGGCGATCGGCGATTGCACACGCTATCCCAGCGCCTTCGCCAGGGGGCTCTCCGCCGACGGCACCGTGCGGATCGAATCGGTGCAGAATGCGATCGATCAGGGTCGCTGCCTGGCGGCCCGGCTGACGGGCCGACCCGCAGCCTACACGGCGCTGCCTTGGTTCTGGAGCGATCAGGGCCGCTACAAGCTGCAGATCGCTGGACTCTCCGCGCCGTCGGACCTGTCCGTTCGGCGCGGATCGGGCGAGGCCTTCTCGGTCTTCCGTTTCCGTGACGATCGTCTCGTCGCGGTCGAGTCGGTCAACCGCGCCGGCGACCACATGGTCGCCCGTCGTATTCTCGGGCTCGGACGGTCGGTCTCACCGGTGCAGGCCGGCGATCCGGCCTTCGACCTGAAGGCCTTCGCGATGGCTTGATATGGCTCCGCTCCGCTCGGCCGACACCGAGCGGGGTCGAAGGGCGGAGCGGTCGTGGCGTAGACGCCGTAACCCGGTGCAGCCTGGGAAGCGCCGATGCCGTCAGGAGATCAGGTCGAGCTTGGCCGCCTCGAGACCGTTGCTCCGGACCGAGTCCGGCAGGGCGAGGAAGTCGCGATACCCCGCCTCACGAGCCATAGCGTCGAGAGCGGTCGCCTCGTCATCGGCCGAGCCGGTCCAGAGGACCGCGCCGTTCTTGGTCTGACGAACCTGGAAGATGCTCATGGGATCCTCGTCTGGCGAGATTCTGGAAGCTTAACGTCCTGAATGCTGGCCGGTTGCAGGTATTCCGTCGTCTATTTTCAGAAACCCATCTTCGATCGCTTCACGCTCGACACGTGCCATCAAATCGCCGGGCTGCCCTGCAACACGGCGGTTCCAGGCGTGCCCGCGCCCGTCAGCGAGACCACCTCCGTGATGCGATCTTTCGTTGCCGTCTTGCGTGTCGCCGGTCTCGCCACGGCCCTCTGCGCGGGCGCCTCGTCCGCACAGGCGGTCGAGACGTCGGCGGTGCCCGATCCGCAGACCATCGCACCGGCGATCAGCGTGGTACCGGCCGAGACTCGCGAGATCGTCGAGCGCGCTGTGATCACCGGCACGCTGGTGCCGCGCGACGAGATCCTGGTGTCGCCGGAGATCGAGGGCTTTCGCATCATCGAATTGCTGGCCGAGGAAGGCGACCGCGTCGCCGCCGGCCAGGTGCTGGCAAGGCTCTCGACCGAGATGATCGCGACGCAGGAGGCCTCGAATGTGGCGGCCGTCGCCCGGGCGGAAGCCGCGATCGTGCAGGCCAGGAGCCAGATCGTGCAGGCGGAAGCCGCGCAGACCGAGGCGCGACTGTCGCTGGAGCGCGCCCAGGCCCTGGTCAAGACCGGGAACGCCACCGCCGCGATCCTGGAGCAGCGCGTCTCCGCGGCTCAGAGCGCCGACGGCAAGCTCGCAGCCGCCCGCGGAGGCCTGCAGGCCTCCGAGGCCGACCTCGCCACCGCCAGGGCTTCCGGTGCGGAGATTGCGTTGAAGCGGGCCCGCGCTGCGATCCGCGCGCCGGAGGCCGGCATCGTCAACCGTCGCACCGCCCGGGTCGGTGGCACGGCGACCGCGGTCGGCGAGCCCCTGTTCCGCCTGATCGCCCGGGGCGAGATCGAGCTCGAAGGCGAAGTGCCGGAAAGCTGGATGCCGCGCATCAAGATCGGCGACCCCGCCGAGCTCGACCTGGAGGATGGGCGCAAGATCGTCGGAAAGGTCCGTCGGGTCTACCCGGAGGTCGATCGGACGACGCGCCTCGGAAAGGTCCGCATCGCGCTCGGCGACGATCCGGCGCTCCGCATCGGCGCCTTCGGCCGCGGCACCGTCGAGGTGGCGCGCCGCACCGGCGTCGCGGTGCCGGTCTCCAGTCTCCTGTTCGCGGCCGACGGCAGTGCTGGAGTACTCGCGGTGAAGGACGGCAAGGTCGAGGCGCGCAGGGTGGTGCCGGGCTTGTCCGCCGCGGGCTTCTCTGAGATCCGCAGCGGGCTCGCCGCCGGGGAGACCGTGGTCGCCCGTGCCGGGAGCTTCCTGCGCGACGGCGACCGGGTGCGCGCCGTCCCGCCCGAAGGCGTGACGCCGCTCGCCGACGCGACCGCGCGGTAGGGCAACGACATGCGCCTCAACATCTCCGCCTGGTCGATCCGCAGGCCGCTGCCCTCGATCGTCCTGTTCCTGGTGCTGATGCTGCTCGGCTTGGTCAGCTTCCGCTCCTTGCCGATCACGCGGTTCCCCAACATCGACATCCCGATCGTTTCCGTGACGATCACCCAATCGGGGGCTGCGCCGTCCGAATTGCAGACCCAGGTGACGAAGTGGGTCGAAGATTCCGTGGCCGGCGTGAAAGGCGTCAAGCACATCCTCTCGACCATCACCGAGGGCTCGTCGGTCACCACCATCGAGTTCCGGCTCGAGGTGAACACCGACCGCGCGGTCAACGACGTCAAGGATGCGGTCTCGAAGATCCGCCTCAACCTGCCGCGCACCATCGACGAGCCGATCATCAACCGCGTCGAGATCGCCGGCCTGCCGATCATGGTCTACGGCGCTTCGGCGCCGGCGATGACACCTGAGGACCTGTCGTGGTTCGTCGACGACGTGGTCGCCCGCTCGATCCAGGGCGTACGCGGCGTCGGCGGCGTCGAGCGGCTCGG
>CAZZZJ010000144.1:0-7439 GCA_964658355.1 Beijerinckiaceae bacterium | reverse complement strand
ATGGTGGCCGACGCCCGGGTCGCGACGTTGGCCAGCGCCCACCACGACAGCACCGGGATCTGCGCGGCCAGCAAATTGCCGATGATGTCGCGCATCGCGTCCTTCTCAGCCTTGGCGCGGGTGAAGGACTGGATCACCGCGACGTTGCCCAGCGCGTCGGAGGCGTGGGCGGCGAGGCCCGAATTGTAGAACTCGACCTCGTCCTGCAACGTCTCGGTGCGGCGCATGACGAAGATGGTCAGCGCGGTGAAGACCAGCACCAGCACCAGCAGGATCGAGCCGAGCTGCCAGTTCACGAACAGCGTCATCGGCAGCAGCACGCCGAGCGAGAGCAGCGCCGCGAAGTGGTCGCGGAAGAAGCCGAGCCACAGGGTCGACATGCCGTTCGTGCCCTCCAGCATCGCCTTCAGCACGCGGCCGGAATGGTTGGCCGAGTGGAAGGCGAGCGGCAGGTCGAGGACGTGCTCGAAGTAGTTCGCCATGGTGGAGAGGCGGTTCCGGTGGGCCAGCCGGTCGGCGTGGAGCGCGATGGCGACGCCCGCCGCGATGGTGAAGAAGCCGAACGCCACCCACGCGCCGATCAGCGGCAGCATGGTCTGCAGGCCGTTGCCGCCGCGCTTGAGGTGGGTGAGCCCGTCGATGATGCGGCCCATGATCAGCGGTTCGGCGAAGGCCGCCACCGCCAGCGCGATGTTGGCAAACCCGAGGCCGATGGCGAGCCGCTTGTCGTTGCCCAGAAGGCTCAGGACCCGCGCGTAGAGACGAACCAGCGACATGTCAGCTCCGAACCGACCTCGGCGCGCCCCGTGTTGCCCGGGTACCGCGCCTTTTCCCCCGAACCCCGTCCGCGGCTGCGGTCTGGGTCTCCCAATCTCGTCGCGCCCCGTCCGATCGTGAGGACGGTTGAAGAAAGAAGTCCCGAACTCCGGGCTCCCAAACGCCTGGCGCGATAGGACGTATGCCAGGGGCTGGCTGAACGGCGCCTGACGGAGCCGCCGCAAGGCGGGGCCGGCTTTACGGTTCGTTCAGCAACATTTCCTAACCTCGGAACCGAGCGGTCCACAAGCGCGCGATCGGCGCACGCCGCCGGATTCTCGCGTCGGGCGCAACCCTTATGGATATCGCAACCGCTCTCGGCTTGCTCTCCGGCGTCGGCGTCGTCATCTCGCTGATCATGCTCGACGGCGGGCACTTCGGCGAATATTTCAGCGATCACGCCGTCGTCGTCGTGTTCGGCGGCGCCACCGCCGCGACGATGATCCGGTTTCCGTTCTCGGTGATGCTGCACGGCCTGCCGATGGGCCTGCGCTTCGCCTTCACCATGCGCGCGGTGAAGCCCCGGGAGCTGATCGAGGAGATCACCAAGATCGCCGACCTCGTCCGCAAGAAGGGGCCGATCGCGCTCGAGAATTACGAGATCTCCGACCCGTTCCTGGCGCAAGGGGCGCGCTACATCGCCGACGGCTACGACCGCGACTTCATCCGCGACACGATGGAGCGCGACCGCGACAACTTCCTGATGCACCTCGACGAGGGCTCGAAGATCTACCGGGCCTTCGGCGACTGCGCGCCGGCCTGGGGCATGATCGGCACCATCCTCGGCATGGTGACGATGTTCGCCAACATGTCCGACCCCTCGAAGCTCGGGCCGTCGATGGCGACGGCGCTGCTCGCCACGCTCTACGGCGCGGTGATCGCCAACCTCATCGCCCTGCCGCTGGCCGACAAGCTCCACCTCAAGCTCGAGGAGGAGGACGTCTCGCGCTCGCTGATCATCGACGGCATCCTGCTGATCCGCGACCAGAAGAGTTCCTCGCTGGTGCGCGAGATGCTCGTCGCCTACCTGCCGCACAATCACCGCGACCTCGAAGGGGTGGCGGCGTGATCGGGGGGGCTTCCGGCGTGTCCCCGACCGAAGACGGTCGAGGACGTGCCCCGCACCGGCGGTGGCGCCGAGCCCGCGACGATTCTCGCGCGCTTGCCTCCGGCCTCCGGCCGTTCCGGCATTTTTTCCTGACATCAGGTCCGCCGGAGCGAAACGGAGCTGGAACCCCGGCGGCCCATGGCCGCCGGCACGCGCGACCGCGCGCCGTAGCCGGTGCATGGGGCGCCTTCGGCCGTCTTCGGTCGAAGGCCGCCATCACGGTCGGGAGGACGTCCCGTGGCTAGGAGAAAGCGCGGCGGCGCGCATGGCGGGCACGGCTGGTTCGTCACCTTCGCCGACCTGATGGCGCTGCTGATGAGCTTCTTCGTGATGATCGCGGCGTACTCGACGCAGGATCAGAAGAAGATGCAGGCGGTGGCGGGCTCCATGCGCGACGCCTTCGGCGTCAACAAGGAGTCGCGCTTCGCCGGCATCCTCGAGTCCATCGGGCTGCCGGCGGCCGACCACGTCAAGGATCTGCGCGACATCCCGCCGGAGAAGGCCACCGACCGGACGACGCCGCCCAAGCTCAACGGATCGAGCGAGTTCGGCCTCACCGACCAGGGCGAGCCGGAAAACTTCGGGCTCGCCGCCGCTTCGCTGCGGCAGGCGATGCAGGACCTGCCGGAGATCGCCGAACTCTCGAAGAACGTGATGATCACGAAAACGGAGCGGGGTCTCGACCTCTCGATCGTCGACCAAGACGGCCGAGCCATGTTCCCGGAGGGCTCCAGCCGCCCGACCGAGCGCACGCGGCGCCTGCTGGAGAAGCTGGCGCCGGCGCTGCGCCAGATGCCCAACCGCATCGCGATCACCGGTTTCACCGCCACCGAGCGCCCCGGCCGGCGCCCGGCCGCCCCACCCTGGGAACTCTCGGCCAACCGCGCGATCAGCGTGCGCGAGATCCTGGCCGGCGCCGGCATCCCCGACGACCGCTTCGCCCTGGTGGCGGGCAAGGCCGACACCGAGCCGATGTTCCCCGACAACCCCTACATCCCGCCCAACCGCCGGGTGACGGTGACGCTGCTCAAGGAAGCGCCGCCGACGCCGCCGACGAAGGGGTTGCCGTAGGCCGCAGACTCAGCGCGTTGCCCCGGTCTCGCGCAGATACCGCGCCGTCCCGGGATTGAGGCTCGCGGCCGGCACCGCCGCGGTCAGGTTTCGGGGATCGCTGTCGCGCCCCTGCGGCAGGCGCGTCTCCAAGGCCGGACCCGCACGTCCGATCGCCGCGATCAGCCGGTGGGCGGCGTCCGGGTCGAGGCCGGGCCGAGCCAGCACCAAGCTCCACGAGCCGACCGTCTCGATCGCCGCGTCCTGGCCGCGGAAGCTGCCGGCCGGCACGGTCATGCGGCGGAGCGAGGGCCGCGCTGCGAGCACCCGGTCGATCGCCTCCGGGGTCGGGCCGACGAAGCGGGCGCCACCGGGCATCGCCGCGACCGCCGAGAAACCCGGCCAGCCGAGCCCGCCGCCCCAGAGCGCAACCGCGCGCCCGTCGGCGACCATGGCCGGGCCGTCGCCGGCATGATCCAGCAGGATCGGAACGATGTCGCGCTCCGGGTCGAGGCCCGAGGCGGCGAGCACCGCGCGCCCCATCACCGTCAGCCCGGAATTCCGGGTGCCGAGCGCCACGGGTTTGCCGACCAAGTCCGCGAGGGTCCTGAGAGGGCTCGCCGCCGCGACCACGAGCAGGCCCGGCGTGGCATACATCGGCGCGACCACGGTGAGCTTCGGAGCATCCGTCGCCGCCAGCGCGTCGTAGGCGAACTCACCCTGCACCAGGGCGAGGTCGAGGGCGCCGGCGTGCAGCAGGCCGACATTCTCGGCCGAGCCGCCGGTGGCGCGTGTCTCCAGAACCAGGTCGGGGTCGACGTCGCGGACCGATGCCGCGAGCGCCGCCCCGTAAGCGGGAAACCCGCCGCCGGGAGTTGCGGTACCGAGGACGAGGCGGAGCGGTTCGGCCCGCGCGGGCGCTGCGAGCCCGAGGCTCCATGCGATCAGGCACAAGATGATCGGGCCGAAAACGATCGGAGCAGATGGGATTGGACGTTGTGCCAGCCGGCCGGCCTTCGGCGGCATCGGATCCTCCTGGGCCGCCCGCCCGGCGCCACGATCGATCATTTCGCGGTCAGCAGCGCCCAATACACCTTGTATTTCGAGCCGGGCGCGTAGGCGGTGGCGATTCCCATACGGGCGGCCTTCGGATCGAGCATCACGGCGTTGTGGGGCGGGCTGTCGCGCCAGCCGGAGAAGGCCTCGGCGAGGGTGTGGTAACCGGCCGAGAGGTTGGCGTTGGCCGACGCAAAGCCAAGCCGCTCGACGGCACCCTTCACCGTCTGAGCCTTGCTCGGCCGGTCGGCGAGCGCCATCGACGCCGCCTCCGCCTCGGCAAGCTTCTGCAAGTCCGGATCGAGGACGAGCGCCGCCTCGCCGCGTCCGCGGCGATAGGCCGAGATCATGTCGCGGGCGGCCTCGGTGTCGACATGGGCGGCGTTGTTCGAGAGCGGCAGGTAGAGGCTCGGCAGCGCCGAGGTGGTCTGCGTGTCTGTGGCGCAGCCCGTCAGGAAAGCCGTACCGGCGAGCATCAGGGCGACCGTGCCGAACCGTCCGAAGGTACCCACGTGTCGATCCGCCCTTGAATCCGGTCCGCGCTGTCCGGGCCGCCGCGTCGGCATATAGGGTGCCGGCCGCCTCCGTGCAGCGGCCAAGCCGGTCGAGGCTGGCGAACCGTTAATCCGGTTGCGCTTAACATAAGATCCGGCGGGAGTGCCGACCATCCGGGCTGCCACTCCGATCGCTGCGGGTCTGCGGGAATCGCGTGAGGCGCAGGGACGTGAACGCTTCGTGCAGCTTCCCGCGCAGCGTCCGCGTTGCGGCGCATCCCGTCGCATGACCAGCGCGTCGATCCGCGCCGATCGTTTTCGCGTCGATCACGCCGTTGCCGAGCGCAGCGACGTTTCCGCCGCGCTCACCGAGGCCTCGCAGACCATCCGGTCCGCCGAGGTGCAACTCCGGCTGATCCGCCGGGAGGCCGAGCGCTTGGCCGAGCGCCAGCGGACCTTCGAGCGGGCCTCAGCCGCAGCCGGGATCGGGTTGTGGGAATGCCGTCTGCATGACGAGGCGCTCGACTGGTCGAGCGGCGTCTACGACCTGTTCGGGATCCCGCGCGGGACGGCCCTGCGACGCGGACGTGCGCTCGACCATTACCCGGCGGCCTCGCGTCGCGCCCTCGAGGCGGCCCGTTCGCGGGCGATCGCCGAGCGGACCGGCTTTCGCCTGGACACCGAGATCGAGACCGCCGCCGGACGGCTCCGCTGGATCCGCCTGACCGCCACGGTGGACGTCCGCGACGGCTTCGCGGTGCGGCTGTTCGGGATCAAGCAGGACATCACGGACGAGAAGCAGGCCTCCGAGGCGGCGCGCCGACGCGCCGACTTCGACGGAATGACCGGCCTCGCCAACCGGATGCGCTTCGAGGACAGGCTCGCCTGCCTGTGCCGGGAGGGCGCCGGGCTCCTGATGCTGATCGACCTCGACGGCTTCAAGGCGGTCAACGATGGCCTCGGGCATGCGGCGGGCGATGCCTGCCTCAAGGAGGTGGCCCGACGCATGGCCGGGCTTTGCCGGGAAGCCGATCTCGTGGCGCGCATCGGCGGCGACGAGTTCGCGATCCTGCTCGGCGGCGACCTCGCCGTCAGTGTCGCGGGAGGCCTGGCGGAGCGGATCATCACCGCCATCGGCCATCCGATGGGTATCGGCGACGGCGGGGTCCGGATCGGCGCCTCGGTCGGCATCGCGGCGATCGCCGGCGGCAGCCCGGCGGACACCTTCGCTCGTGCAGACGCCGCGCTCTACGCCGCCAAAGGCGCCGGACGGAACACGTTTCGCACCGACGGTGCACCGATCCGCACCGGATGATCCGTCGGCGCGGCGCCGGATCTCCGAAGGCCGGACGGTCACGCCCGTCCGGCCTACCCCTCCATCGCCGCTGCCGCCGCCGACAGCCCCCAGCCGAGAAGCGCCTTGGCCTCAGCGGCGGTTCGCGCCTCCGTGTAGCATCGCAACTCGGGTGCGTTGCCGGAGGAGCGGAAGTGGATGGTGCGGCCGCCGTCGAGCTCGATCCTGATCCCGTCCTGGTCGTCCGCGGCCTCCGGCGTACCGACCGGTTGCAGGAACGTCCGGCGGAACGCCGGGTCGCCGAGCCGCCGCAGCAGCGCGCCGCTGCGCTCGGCCGGCGTATTGGGAAGCCGGTCGCTCGCCATCTCGCCGACGTTCAGCGAGGCGACGAGGTCGGCCAGGGTCGATCCAATCTGCCGCGCCGCGGCCAGCGTCGCGAGGATGGGCAGCATCGCGTCGCGCGTGGGCAACGCGGGAAGGAGCTTGCGGCCGATGGCGACGTCGGACCCGAGCAGGAAGCCGCCATTCGCCTCGAAGCCGGCGGTGGCCTTCGCCCCCTCCCGCTTCGCCTGCTCCATGCCGGCGATGACGAACGGCGAGCCGACGCGGGTGCGCAGCACCTGGCCGAACCCGCCGGCCAGCTCGATGGCCGAGCCCGCGGTGACCGGCACCACCACGGTGTCGACACCGAGATAACGCGCGGTGATCAGGCCGAGCACGTCGCCGCGCAGAATGCGCCCGGCGGCGTCCGCGACCAGCGGCCGGTCGGCGTCGCCGTCCGTCGTGATCAGGGCATCGAACTCGCCCGCGGTCATGACGTCGGCGATGAAGGCGATGTCCTCCGGGCGGTGGGCCTCGGTATCGATCGGGACGAAGGTCTCCGAGCGGCCGATCGGCGTCACCTGCGCGCCGAACGCCGCGAGCAGGTCGGCCATCAGGTCTCGGGCGACGGAACTCTGCTGATACACGGCGACCCGTACGCCGCTCAGGAGGTCGGACGCGAACACGTCGCCGTAGCGGCGGCGATAGCGGTCGATCACGTCCGGGGCCTGGATGGCGTCGACGTGGTCCGCCATGGTCCCGACCGTCGCAACGTCGCCGAGGGCGGCCAGGATCGCGACCTCGTCGGCCTTGGTGATCTCGCCGTCGGGCCGGTAGAATTTCAGGCCGTTGCGATCCTCCGGGATATGGCTTCCGGTGACCATCACGGCACAGGCCCCGCGCCGGATCGCCTCGAGCGCCAGGGCCGGCGTCGGAAGGGGGCCGCAATCGATCGCCTCGAACCCCGCGGCGGCTGCGGCCGTGGCGACGGCGGCCGCGATGCCCGCGCTGCTGTCCCGCAGGTCCCGCCCGATCACCACGGTGCGGTTCGCGCAGGCCGCACCGACGGAGCGGAAGAATGCGCCGGCATAGGCGTAGCTCGGCCACCCCACGAGGTCCGTCACCAGGCCGCGCAGGCCGCTCGTGCCGAATTTGAGACTGCTCACGATTGCTTCCTCACGCCTCTCTCGGATCGCGACCGTAACGAACGGCGCGATGGATGTCGCCGAGCTACGCGGATCGACGGCAGCGCAACGCCCTCGACGAATGCCAGGAGCGCGAGGACGCCGTCGTGGCGGCC
>CAZZZJ010000143.1:1616-7452 GCA_964658355.1 Beijerinckiaceae bacterium | reverse complement strand
AACCGCCCTGCGCCGGCCATCATGGCGTGGCTCCGTCGAAGCCGCCATATCCGGCCTGCGCGTGCCGACCGGCACGCCCCGTGCCGGAGCGCACCGAACGTTCGTCCGCCAACCGTGATCTCCGTCCCGCATGTTCACCATCCCGCACAGATCGGCTCAGCCGTGACCGCCGACAAGCCCTCTCCCGCCATGCCCGACGCCGAGACCCCCGCGATCGCGCTGTCCGGCATCGATCTCAGCCTCGGGCGGGGTGCCGCCCGCGTCCACGTGCTCCGCGGCATCTCGCTCGCCGTCGACCGCGGCGAGGCCGTGGGCCTCGTCGGGCCGTCGGGCTCCGGCAAGTCGACGCTCCTGATGGTGATGGCCGGGCTGGAGCGGCCCGATTCCGGTGCGATCCGGATCGCGGATACCGACCTCGGCACGCTGGACGAGGATGCGCTCGCGCGCTTCCGCGGGCGGCGCATCGGCATCGTGTTCCAGGCCTTCCACTTGGTTCCGACCATGACCGCCCTGGAGAACGTCGCGCTGCCGCTGGAACTGGCCGACAAGCCCGACGCCCACGCGCGCGCCAGGACCGAACTCGAAGCCGTGGGCCTCGGGCACCGGCTGCATCACTATCCGGCCCAGCTCTCCGGCGGCGAGCAGCAGCGCGTCGCCATCGCCCGTGCGGTCGCCCCCGATCCGGCGATCCTGGTGGCCGACGAGCCGACGGGCAACCTCGACGAGGCGACGGGTCGCCAGATCGTCGACCTTCTGTTCGCGCTGAAGCGCGACCGCGGCGCCACGCTGGTGCTCGTCACCCACGATCCGAGCCTCGCCCGGCTCTGCGACCGCACCGTGTCCCTGCGCTCGGGGCGGATCGAGGAGCCGGTGGCGGCCTGATGCACGGCACCCTTTCCCGACCGCGCCGGACGCCGCCTTCGCGCATGCCCCTGACCCTTCGGCTCGCGCTGCGCGAACTCCGCGGCGGCTTGGCGGGCTTCGCCGTGTTCCTCGCCTGCATCGCCCTCGGCGTCGCGGCGATCGCCGGGGTCGCGTCGATCTCGCGCTCGCTGTCGGACGGGCTCGGGCGCGAGGGCAAGCGCATCCTCGGGGGCGACCTCAGCTACAACCTCATCAACCGCGAGGCGACGGAGCCCGAGCGCGCGGTGCTGGACGCGCAGGGCCGCGTCGACGTGGTCGCTTCGCTCCGCGCCATGGCGGTGGCGGGGGAGGGTGCGGCGCTCGTCGAGCTGAAGGCGGTCGATGCCGGCTATCCCTCGGCCGGCGCGCTCGTCACCGAGCCGCCGGCGCCGCTCGCCGGCCTGCTCGCCGAGGCCGACGGCGTCGACGGAGCGCTCGCCGACCCGGCGCTTCTGACGCGCCTCGACCTCAAGGTCGGCGATCGGATCACCCTCGCCGGCCGGCCCTTCGCCATCCGCGCGACCATCGTCTCCGAGCCCGACAAGATCGCCGGCGGCATCGGCTTCGGGCCGCGGCTGATCGTGTCGCAGGGTGCGCTCCGCCGCACGGGTCTCGTCCAGCCGGGCAGCCTCAACCGCTGGAGCTACCGGCTGCTGCTGCCGGGCGCCGACGATGCGGCCTTGGACGCGGCCGCCACCCGGATCGCGGCGGCCGCGCCCCAGGCCGGCTGGGAGATGCGGGCGCGCACCAACGCCGACCCGCGATTCGCCAAGAGCATCGAGCGCTTCACGCAGTTCCTGACGCTCGTCGGCCTGACCGCGCTGATCGTCGGCGGGGTCGGCGTCGCGAACGCCGTCAACGCCTTCGTCGCGCGCAAGCGCCCCTCGATCGCGACCCTGAAGAGCGTCGGCGCACCGGGTTCGAAGGTCGTCGCCCTCTACCTGACGCAGGTGATGCTGATCGCCGGGTTCGGCATCGCGATCGGGCTCGTCGTCGGCGCCGCGCTCCCGTTCGCCCTCGACGCGCTGTTCCGGGACAGCCTGCCGCTGCCGCTGAACCCGACGCTGGCGCCCCTCGAACTGCTCCAGGCCGCGGCCTACGGGCTCCTGACCGCCCTGGCCTTCGCGATCACGCCGCTGGGGCGCGCCCACGACATCCCGGTCTCGGGGCTGTTTCGCGACACCGTCGATCCGGCCGCCTCCCGCATCCGCCCACGCTACCGGGCGATCCTGGTGCTGGCGCTGGCCGCCCTCGTGCTGCTCGCCGTCGGTACCGCTTTCGACCGGCGCGTGGCGCTGATCTTCATCGCGGCCGCCGGCCTCGCCTTCGGCCTGTTGCGGCTGGTGGCCGTCGGCGTGATGGCCGTCGCGCGCCGGCTGCCGCACCCCAGGCGCGCCGCGCCGCGGATGGCGCTGGCGAACCTTCACCGCCCCGGCGCCCTGACGCCGGCGATCGTCCTGTCGCTGGGCCTCGGCGTGACGCTCCTCGTCACCCTCAGCGTGATCGACGTGAACGTCCGCCGCACGATCTCGGCGACCCTGCCGGCGCGGGCGCCGAACCTGTTCTTCCTCGACATCCCGGCCGCCGATTCGGGCGCGTTCCACGCGTTCCTCGCAAGCCAGGCGCCCACCGCCAAGATCGAGCGGGTGCCGATGATGCGCGGCCGCATCGTGGCCCTCGACGACGTGCCGGCCGAGAAGATCCGCCCGCCGGAGGATGCCGCCTGGGTGCTCGACGGCGACCGCGGCATCACCTACGCGGACGACCTCCCCGAGGGCTCCACGCTGACCGCCGGCACGTGGTGGGACGCGGAACAGGCCAAGACGCCGCTGGTCTCGTTCGAGGCGGACCTCGCCAAGAATCTCGGCCTCACGGTCGGCAGCCGCGTCACCGTCAACGTGCTCGGGCGGAACCTCACCGCGACGATCGCCAACCTGCGCAAGGTCGAGTGGCGCAACCTCGGCATCAACTTCGTCATGGTGTTCTCCCCCGGGACGTTCCGCGGGGCGCCGCACTCGGATCTCGCGACGCTCACCCTGCCCGGCGGCACGGACGGTGCCGCCGAGAACCGGATCCTGCGCGACGTCGCCAAGGCGTTCCCCTCCGTCACCAGCGTGCGGGTGAAGGACGCGCTCGATGCCGTCGGCGACCTCGTCGGCCGGCTGGTTCTGGCGATCCGCGGGGCGAGCGCGGTGGCGGTGCTCGCGAGCCTGTTCGTCCTGGCCGGCGCCATCGCCGCCGGGCACCGGGCGCGGCTCTACGACGCCGTGGTGCTCAAGGTGCTCGGCGCGACCCGCGGGCGGCTGCTCTCCGCCTACGGCCTCGAATACGGCGCACTGGGTCTCGTCACGGCCCTGTTCGGGCTCATCGCCGGAACGCTCGCCGGCTGGGTGATCGTCACACGGGTGATGCGCCTCGACTTCGCCCTCGACCTGTCGGGGGCGCTCGTCGCGGCCGCGGCCGCGGTGGTGCTCGCCGTGGTGCTGGGGCTCGCGGGAACCTGGCGCATCCTCGGCCAGAAGCCGGCGCCGTACCTCAGGCAATCGTGACCTGGCGACAATCGCAAGATGTGGCAATCACGACGGACGACGAAGTAGCATCCAGCTTTAATCCCAGATTTCGTGAACAAATTTCACGCGGACGGATTCACCAAAAGCGCTTTTTCAAGCTCTGCCGGGCTCTTGTGCAGGGCGGCCGAAAGCAACATATTCCGACCCGAGGCGCTCGATGGCGCCAGAGGTCCCCTGCGTGGGCCTCGTCTCAAACACCACGCTCGAGCGAGCCTTCCGAGGTCACTCCCATGGCATTCGACAACTCCCCCTTCCGCTACGGCGCCCAGGCGCCGTCGCAGGCCGGCACCCAGGTCGAGGTCGACCAGGGCCTGCGGACCTTCATGCTCGGCGTCTACAACAACATGGTCGTGGGCCTGGGCATCTCCGGCCTGGTCGCCCTCGGCCTGAACATGGCCGCCACCACCGCGACCGCGACCGGGCGGCTCGCCCTGACGCCGTTCGGCCAGACGCTCTACAACAGCCCGCTCAAGTGGGTGCTGATGTTCGCGCCGCTGGCCTTCATCCTCGTCTTCTCGATGCGGATGGACCGGATGTCGGCCTCCTCGGCGCGGATGATGTTCTTCGCCTTCGCGGCGGTGATGGGCGCCTCGATGTCGACGCTGCTGCTGGTGTTCACCGGCGCCAGCGTGGTGCGGGTGTTCTTCATCACCTCGGCGACCTTCGGCGCCCTGAGCCTCTACGGCTACACCACGAAGCGCAGCCTCTCGGGGATGGGCTCGTTCCTGATGATGGGCCTGATCGGCATCATCATCGCCTCGATCGTCAACATCTTCCTGGCCTCGTCGGCGCTGCAGTTCGCCGTCTCGGTGCTCGGCGTGCTGATCTTCGCGGGGCTCACCGCCTACGACACCCAGAAGCTGAAGGAGATGTACCTCTCCAGCGGCTTCGACGGCGAGGCGGCGGCCAAGATGTCGGTCAACGGTGCGCTGACGCTGTATCTCGACTTCATCAACATGTTCCAGTTCCTGCTCTCGCTTCTCGGCGACCGCCGCTGAGCGAGGACGGATCGGTGAACGGAAGAGGCCCCGGCGGAGACGCCGGGGCCTTTTTCATGTCGGCTTGTTCATGTCGGCCTGTCCGGTCGGACGGTCACACCGCGCGCAGGGGCTTCTCCAGCACCGCGAGCACGCGGGCGAGGTCGGTGCCGCGCTTGAGCACCACGCCGGTCGCCGCGACCACCGCGTAGGCCCCTTGGCGCCGGGCGAGCTTGGGGTCCTTCTCGATCCGGTAGAGCGGCATCTCGGAGGTGCGGCGGTAGATCGAGAACACCGCCTTGTCGCGGCGAAAATCGAGGGCGTAGTCGCGCCATTCCCCCTCCGCGACCCGGCGGCCGTAGAGATTGAAGATCGTGCGCAACTCGTGCCGGTCGAACGCGATCTGCGGAGCGATGGACGGGCTGGGAAAGGGGACCACGCGGGCCGTCGAGTCGTCTGGCCGGATCTCGCCGCTCGTCCGCTCGCTCATCGTCCCTCCGTCGCCATCCGATTGCCGGCCGCTGAGGATGGGCCTCGGGCCGCCGACCCGCAAGGGTCCCGCCCACCGATCCGGCCCGTTGCGGGCAGGACACGACCAAGAAACAAACGCCGCGATTTCGCCCCGATCACGCCTTTCCCGAGCCGTGTTGCGGCACGACAACGATGGCCGAACCCTCGTCGGGCCGTACCCGTCGACGCCCGAATCCCGAGCTCCCCAGCCCTCGGGCGTCAGCGGACCCCACGATCCGACATCCCAGAGGTTTCGAGACCCAAGGACTTCAGGCCGCCCGTGAGGGCGGCCTTTTTTTATGGCCGGCCGGTCCGCCCGCGGGACGGAGTCCGGAAGGAGGTGGGAAGCGGGACGAGGGAAAACCCGCTATGAGGCGGACCGACCATGACCGATGCCCGCCCGCCCCAGTTCGACGACCACTTCCGGCAGGCGCTCGGCGACCTGTTCGCGTGGCGCCGCGACGTGCGTCGCTTCCGCCCCGATCCGGTGGACGAGGCCCTGCTCCGCGAGAGCCTGGCAGCGGCCCATCTCAGCCCGTCGGTGGGCAACAGCCAACCCTGGCGCTTCGTGCGCGTCGCCGATCCCGACCGCCGCGCGGGGGTGGTCGCCAGCTTCGCGCGCTGCAACGCCGACGCCGCCCTGCGCTACGACGACGCCCGGCAGGCGCGCTATCGCGCCCTGAAGCTCGCGGGTCTGTGCGAGGCGCCGGTGCACCTGGCGGTCTTCTGCGACGATGCGACGGAGGCGGGCCACGGCCTCGGCCGGGCGACCATGCCGGAAATGCTGCGCTACTCCGTGGTCGGCGCCGTGCAGACCTTCTGGCTCGCGGCCCGCGCCCGCGGCCTCGGGACCGGCTGGGTCTCGATCCTGGAACC
>CAZZZJ010000143.1:0-1516 GCA_964658355.1 Beijerinckiaceae bacterium | reverse complement strand
GGCAAGCAGTGGTTCGGCACCAAGGCGATCGACGGGAAATACGTGCAGCCGGCCTGGTCGCCGCCGAGCGAGGTCAAGCGCGACAACCCGCGCCTGCCGAACCTGATCGCCGGCGGCTCGCCCCACAACCCGATGGGCGCCGCCGCGATGACGCTTTCGGGCGGCGAGTACGCCATCCACGGCACCAACCGCCCGAGCTCGGTCGGCACCTGGGCCTCGTATGGTTGCATCCGGATGTACAACCAGGACGTGGTGGACCTCTACGACCGCGTCTCGGTCGGCACCCCGGTCTACGTGACGCGCTGAAGACGCGTGCAGAGCGACAGGCGGGTCAGGCGGCGGGCGGTGCCGTCGCCTCGATCGCCGTGAAGCGCTCGAGGATCTGGTAGGTATGCGCGGTGCCGGCCGGCACGCAGTAGGAATCGCCCGGCTCCAGCACGACGGTGCGACCCTCGAGCACGAGCTTGGCCCGGCCGGAGATCACGTAGCCCACCGTCTCGTGCTCGGACGTGGTGCTCGGCTTGTCGTCGGTCGGCGGCTCGTCGCGCCACATCCGCATCCCGATCCGCTCGCCCTTCGCCAGCGAGACCTCGCCGTGCGGGCCGGCAGGTGCATCCTTGCTCGAAATCTTGACCGTCATCGGGTTCCCGCCGCCTGTGCGCCTCGCGGGTCCAACGACGGGACAGCGCGGTCGTTCCGGCCGGTGACGCGCGCGATCAGAAGTCGACGGCGAGCCCCTTCACCTCCCAGTCGTCGTAGCGCACCGGCTCGAGGCCGCCGCGCCCGAGGCGCTCGGGGGCTGCCGAGACCGCGGCGGCATGCGCGTCGATGGCCCTGCGGCGCTCGGCGGCTTCCGCCAATGCGCGCTCCGCCGCCGGCGTGAGGGGACGGGGGGCGGTCGTGGCGGCCGGATCGTCGATGCCGGTCGTGCCGGCGCGGGTTTCGTCTTGCATCGGGCCCGTTCAAGTGGGAGGGCGTAGGGTTCCGGCAGCAGGATACCGGCACGAAGGATCGTTCGAGAAGTGGCATCCATGGGCAGAGGACGCAACGCGTCCGGGCCGGCGCGGGCGGCGGGCGCGACCAAGAGTCCGCGCAAGAGCCCGCAGAAGGATCCGGCCGAGGCGATCGAGGCGGAGATCGCCGGCCTCGCCGCGCGCCGGGTGGCGCAATCCGTGGTGGCCGACCTCCTGGGGAAGAACCGCGCCGTTGCCCTGGAGGACGCCCTGGCGCAAGGCGCCCGCGTCGCGGGGCTCGACGCGGCGGATGCGGGTCTGGCGCGGGCCATCGCCACGGTCACCTTCCGCCGCCTCGGCTTCCTCAGGCGCGCGCTCGCGGCGCGGATGGAGCAGGGGCTGCCCGAGGACAAGCCGCGCCTCGTCGCGCTCCTGGCGACGGGGGCCGCACAGATCCTCGACCTCGCCGTCCCCGATCACGCCGCGGTCGACCTCGCGGTGCGGTTGGCCAAGGCCGATCCGCAGGCGCGGCACCTGGCCGGCCTCGTCAACGCGGTGCTGCG
>CAZZZJ010000142.1:3519-7523 GCA_964658355.1 Beijerinckiaceae bacterium | reverse complement strand
GGCGACCGCACCGGCCTCGAACAGCAGGTTCGGCGTGGTCTGGAACAGGAACGGGGTCATGCCGGTGCCTCCCGCGGGCCAATCCGCGCCGCGGGCAGCCTACAGCGCGGGTGCCCCAGCGTCAGCCGGGGCCGCCCCGCGGTCCTGTCTCCGCCTGAAGTCCGGGGGAAGGTTCGCACGGGGTGGGAAGGCAGGCGTCGGTTCGACGCCCGACGGCGGACGTTCGATGCCGCGCTCGTGCCGGCCGTCGGAGGTCCGCTCGGCCCTCCCTCGAAGGGCTCGCGTCGCGCTGCTGCCGGACCGTCGAACAAGCGGGGGCGATAGACCTGACCGGATCCCCGCGTCTGCAATCGAAGGGTTTCAGCCGACAAACAGCGGGACGAGGATTGATCACGACGCCGTCTGGAGAGATGGCTTGAAAATTGCTGTCGGCCCGTGCGGCTAACGACCGACACAGGTGATGTGTCCAATCTACAGGGGCGATCCATGACTGTCCGGTCGTCATCAGCCCCCGATGCGCCGGCCTTCGATCCGCCCGCCGCACTCGACAGCACCTACCGCCGCATCACCCTGCGGCTGCTGCCGTTTCTGATGGGCCTCTGGATCCTGTCCTGGATCGACCGGGTGAACATCGGCTTCGCCAAGCTTCAGATGCTGTCGGATCTCAAGTTCAGCGAGACCGTCTACGGGATCGGCGCTGGGATCTTCTTCATCGGCTACTTCATCTGCGAGGTGCCGAGCAATCTGTTATTGGAACACATCGGCGCGCGGAAGACCATCGCGCGGATCACCTTCCTGTGGGGGATCTGCTGCGTGGCGATGATGTTCGTCACCACGCCCGCCTTCTTCTACGTCCTGCGCTTCTTCCTCGGAGTCTTCGAGGCCGGGTTCTACCCCGGCGTGATCCTGTTCCTGACATATTGGTACCCGAGCGAGCGGCGCGCCAAGGTGTTCGGCCTGTTCATGTCGGCTTCGGCGCTGGCCGGCGTCATCGGCGGCCCGCTCGCCGGAGGCATCCTCAACGGCATGAACGGCGTCAACGGCTGGGCGGGCTGGCAGTGGGTGTTCCTGCTGGAGGGCATCCCCTCGATCCTCGCGGGCATCGTCACGCTGCTCTACCTCACCGACCGGCCGTCGAAGGCCAGCTGGCTGACGCCCGAGCAGCGGTCGATGGTCGAGGCCGACCTCGCCCGCGATGCGGCCGCCCAGGGCCCGCGCGAGCACCGCATCCTCGCTTCGCTGAAGGACGTGCGCGTCTGGCAATGCATCGCGATCTTCTTCTGCATCGTCACCGCGAACTCGGCGCTGACCTTCTTCGGGCCGAGCGTGGTGCGCGACGCCGGCTTCACCGACCCGCTCACCGTCGGCTGGATCATGTCGGCGGCCTACCTGTGCGGCGGTGCCGGGATGATCCTCAACGGGCGCGACTCGGACCGCACGGGCGAGGCACGCCTGCATTGCGGCGTGGCGGCGTTCGTCGGCGCCGCTGCGATCGCGCTGACCGGCCTTCTCGTATCCGGCGCACCCATCCTGGCGATGATCGCGCTCGCGGTGGGGATCGTCGGCACGATGAGCGCGATCCCCGTCTTCTGGCAGATCCCGGGACGCTTCCTGGCAGGTTCGGCCGCGGCGGCCGGCATCGCGCTCATCAACTCGGTGGCCAATCTCGCGGGCTTCGGCGCCCCAGCGGTGATGGGCTACCTGCGCGAGCACACCGGCTCGGTCTCGCTCGGCCTATGGATCGTCGCGGCCGTCGAGGCGCTCTCACTCGCGCTGATCCTCGCCTTCGTCCCGCCCGCGACGCCGGAACTGGAGCGGCGGGCGACGGCCCGCGCCGCGCACGAGCCGGCCTGACCTCATCGACAGCAGGAGCCAGCCTTGGATCATTCCTCGAACCGATCAGCACTGACGCGACGCAGCCTCGTCGGCGTCGGTCTCGGCACCGCGGCGGCGGCTTCCGCAAGCGCGCTGATGGCGCAGGGCGCGCCCGCGAGCCCTCCGGCCAAACCCGGCGCGCTTACCACCGCCCCGACGTCGCAGGCCGGCCTCTCGCCCCGCCTGACCCTGCACGCCATCGACAACTTCCATGGCACGCCCGCCGCCGGCATGGTCTGCGACCTCGCGATGCTCGACGGCGAGGGCTACAAGCCCCTCAAGACCGTCACCACCACGGCGACCGGGCGCCCGGCCGACCCGGTGCTCGTCGACGACGCCTTCAAGGCCGGTCACTACGAGCTGGTGATGCATTTCGAAGACTATTTCGCGAAGCTCGGTGTGAAGCTGCCCAACCCGAACTTCCTGAGCCTCGTCCCGATCCGGTTCCAGATCCGCGACACCGGCCAGCGCTGCCACCTCCCGGTGCTGCTCTCGCCCTGGGGCTATTCGTATTATCGCGGCAGCTGAGACCGACACAGACCGCCCCCGGAACGGATAGACCCCCTCTCTCGCTCAGGACACCGACGATCATGGCCGGCATCTCGACCCACGTCCTCGACACCGATCGCGGCCGCCCGGCCGGCGGCGTGCGCATCGACTTCTCGGTGATGGAGGACGGCAAGTGGCGCTTGGTGAAGAGCGTCGTCACCAACGCGGATGGACGCACCGACAAACCGATCCTGCCCGGCGACGAGGCCAAGGTCGGCCAGTACGAGCTGATGTTCCACGTCACCGACTACCTGAAGGCGCGGTCCGGCACGGCCGAGGCCGACATCTTCATCGACGACCCGGTGGTGCGCTTCGCGATCTTCGACGCCAAGCAGCACTACCACGTCCCGATGCTGTGTGCTCCGGGCAGCTTCACCACCTACCGCGGCAGCTGAAGCCCGATGCCCGACATCGCCGCCGTCAACGGCCTGGAGCGCGACATCTTCGTCGCCCTGCTCGGTGGGGTGTTCGAGCACGCCGCCTGGGTGGCGGAGGCGGCTTGGCTGGCCCGCCCCTTCGCCGGCGTCTCGGACCTGCACGCGGCGATGATGGATGCGGTCCGCGCCGCCCCGCCGGATCGGCGTCTGGCTTTCCTCAACGGTCATCCGGAACTCGCCGGCCCGGAGGCGCGGGCGAGGAGCATGACCGCCGAGTCCGCGAGCGAGCAGGGCGCCGCCGGGCTCGACCGGATGCCGCAGGAGGACGCGGACGCCTTCGACCGGTTGAACCCGGCCTATCGGCAGAAATTCGGCTTCCCGTTCATCGTTGCCGTGCGTGGCCGGAGCCGCAGCGAGATCCGCGCGCTGTTCGAGGCGCGCCTCCAGCGTTCGCGGGCGGAGGAGGCCGCGACGGTGCTCGATGAGATCGCCGCGATCACGCGGATGCGGCTCGATCGGCTGGTGAGCGAGGCGAGCGGCTGATCCGAAACGGCACTCTGCCGTCGACCGCACATCGCCCCCCGAGGTCGATCGACGGTCATCCCGGATGGGACGGCACCGCGAGCCGCTCGAACCGTCGCATCCGGATGGGGGTCGGGGTCGAACGATGTGCGCCGGTGAGGTTCGGCATCCATCCGAGCCGGCCATCAACCGGCCTTGCGAGGGCTCGCAACGGGCCGAGAGCAGCCGGATGAGGGGGCTCTCGCTTCACGCCGAGGCGCCCCGCACCCCTCACCACACCACCGCCTGCCCGTCGCGGCGCGGGTCGCTGGCGGCGACGTAGCCTTCGACCGCCGGATCGCCCATCCGCCAGATGAACTGGCCGGCGCCGAAATCCTGGTAGCTGTCCTCGATCACCTCGACCGTGTGGCCGCGGGCGACGAGCCCGTTCAGCGTCTCGGCCGCCATCGCGGATTCGGCGTTGATCTCGAGGCCCTGGTTGAAGCGCCAGCGCGGGGCGTCGCAGGCGGCTTGCGGGTTCTGGCTGTGGTCGATCATCCGCACCAGCGTCTGCATGTGGCCCTGCGGCTGCATGTTGCCGCCCATCACGCCGAAGCTCATCACCGGTGCGCCGTCCTTGGTGAGGAAGCCGGGGATGATGGTGTGGAACGGCCGCTTGCCCGGCGCGACGCAGTTCGGGCT
>CAZZZJ010000142.1:1857-3419 GCA_964658355.1 Beijerinckiaceae bacterium | reverse complement strand
GAGGATGCCGAGCGCGATCTGCGCGGCGATGCCCTGCCCGTTCGGCGGGATCTCGTGCAGGGTGTAGCCGCGATAGTCCTTCCGCGTCGGCGTCACCCATTCCGGGCGGTAGGCGGACAGGTCCGCCACCGTCATCGCGCCGCCGTTCTCGCCCGCGTGGCGGGCCATGGCCTCGGCGATCTCGCCTTCGTAGAACGCCCGTCCCTTGGTCTCGCCGATGGCGCGGAGCGTTCGCGCGGCGGCCCTGAGCGTCACCAGCTCGCCGACATCCGGCGCGCGGCCCCGGGGCAGGAAGAACTCGGAAAACCCCGGCTGGCGCACGAGGTCGGCGACCTGGGCCGCGGCGGCCCATTTCTGCTGCACCACGATGGGGGCGAGATAGCCGCGCTCGGCGATCTCGATCGCCGGCTCCATCAGGTCGGCGAAGGGCAGCTTGCCGAAGCGCTCGCTCAACGCCACCCAGGCGCCGACGGCGCCGGGCACGGTCACCGAATCCCAGCCGCGCATCGGCGGCCGGGCGGCCGGGCCGTACTTCCGCGCGAAGTAATCCGGCGTCCAGGCGGCGGGCGCGCCGCCCGAGGCGTTCAGGCCGTGCAACTGCTGGCCGTCCCACAGGATGCAGAAGGCGTCCGAGCCGAGCCCGTTGCTGCACGGCTCGGTCAGGGTCTTGGCGACGGCGGTGGCGATCGCCGCGTCGACCGCGTTGCCGCCCTTCCACAGCATCCGCATCCCGGCCTGCGCGGCCAGCGCGTGCGAGGTCGCGACCACGTTGCGGCCGAACATCGGCATGCGGATGGAGGGGTAGGCGGAGATCCAGTCGAAGGTCTTCGTCATGTCGGGTCCGGAACCGGTTTGCCGCCGCCAGGCAGGATTCGTGCGAGGTCGCCTACCGCGCCTGCATGCGCAACGCGCCGTCCAGCCGGATGGTCTCGCCGTTGAGCATCGGGTTGCGGACGATCGCCAGCACGAGGTCGGCATACTCCTCGGGCCGGCCGAGGCGGGCGGGGAACGGCACCGCGGCGCCGAGGCTGTCCTGGACCTCCTGGGGCAGGCCGAGCAGCATCGGCGTCCCGAAGATGCCCGGCGCGATGGCGCAGACGCGGATGCCGAGCGGCGCGAACTCGCGCGCCGCCGGCAGCGTCAGCCCGACGACGCCGGCCTTCGAGGCGGCGTAGGCGGCCTGGCCGACCTGGCCCTCGTAGGCGGCGATCGAGGCGGTGGAGACGATCACCCCGCGCTCGCCCCCCTCCAGCGGTTCGAGCGCGGCGGCGCCCGCCGCCACCAGCCGCATCAGGTTGAAGGAGCCGATCAGGTTGACCTGGATCACCCGGGCGAAGGCCTCGAGCGAGGCCGGCCCGTCGCGCCCGACGATGCGGGCGGCGGGCGCGATCCCGGCGCAGTTGACGAGGATGCGGGCGGGGCCGTGCTCTTCGGCCGCCCGCGCCACGGCCGCCTCGGCGCTCGCCGCGTCCGACACGTCGCAGGCCAGCCCGATCCCGCCGATCTCGGCGGCGCGCGCCTCGACCGCCGCACGGTTCAGATCGAGCAACGCCACCCGGGCG
>CAZZZJ010000142.1:0-1847 GCA_964658355.1 Beijerinckiaceae bacterium | reverse complement strand
CTCGGCCAGCGCCCGCGCCGTCGCCGCCCCGAGGCCGGAGGCAGCGCCCGTGACGATCGCTGAGAGACCTTGGATCCGCATGGCCCGATTCCCGCCGGAGGACCGCGTGCACGACGCGACGCCCGATCTCTAGCGGATCGGACGGTGGGCGGAAGGGGGCGGTGCGAACGGGCAGGGCTTGCGCGACGCGCCATTCCCTCCCCCGCAGAGGGGGGGAGGGAATGGCGGCACGTCGTCGAGACGGGTGAACCTCGAACGCCGCCTCAGCGCGCCGGCGGCTCGTTGTACATCGGCAGGCTGTCGTTGCGCGGCAGGTAGGCGCGCACCACCGGTCCGTAGGCCCGACGCCTGGCATAGGGGTCGTAGCCGGGTCCGCGATACGCGTCCGGCCGGGGATACGGCCGGTGCGCGAGACGGCGCGGAGCGTCATGCCGGGCCGCGTCGGCGTAGCCCGGCCCCTCGGCCAGGGCGGGGCCGGCGAGGGCCAGCAGGGCGGCGATGGGGAGCGAGATCCGAGCGGGCATCGGGGTCATCCGGCAGGAGAGGCGATCGTCGAAAATCTGGACGATCGGTTTAGAACTGCAGAGAGTTGCGATCAGAACTTTACCCCGAGGGCGCCGCGAACCGTATTTACATTCATCTTACTATCGCCGAACGCGCTGAACCAGACATACTGGTACTCGGCCCGAAGGAAGACATTCTGCGTAATCGAAATGTCGACACCTGTGCCGATCGCTCCACCAAGGGCGAATTTTTCCTTCAAACCGCCGCTGGACTGGTTCAGAACTGCGATAAGCGTATTGCGTGTCGAGTCGGTATACTGTGCCGTCGTAACGTTAACCGTGTCACCCACGAGGGCTCGTCCATAGGCGACGCCACCGGTGACGAAAGGTAGAAATTGTCCGTAAGCATAACCGGCGCGAGCACGGATGGTACCATAATCTTCCAACGTCGCACGAGCTGCCGTATGAACAAAGGCGTCGTAGAAGTAATTGTCCGACGTCGTCACATTTCGAGTTAGACTGTCTTCCGAACGGGACTTCTGGTTCGCGCTTGTATAATCCAGCTCAATACCGAAAACCGCGTCTTCGAGTTGAATATTGTATCCAGCAAATCCGCCGAACGAGACGTCGTGTCCTCGACCGGGCCGAAGCGTGTTCCATGTTGAAACATGGTATTCATTTTCGATCGCCGAAGTGCGCAGAATGTGCGCGATATCGGTCTGTCCAGCACTTCCGAAGTTGAAGCTCGTCGTGCTGTACCCGCCATGCCCGCCGACGTAGACGCCGCTCCAGTCGATCGTCGTGACCGCGACCGGCGGATCGTATTCGGGGCCGCGGAGGAAATCGTAGTCGAGGTCGGCGGCGCGCACGGTCGTTGGCCCGACGAGGCTCAGGGCTGCAAGAAGTGCGCGGGAAACGTGACGCATCGCGGTCGTCCTCGGGGCGGCGACACGGCCGCACTACGAAAGCTGTCCTCGGGTTATAGGCGGGTAACCTTAATACTCAGTTGCGATTTCCATCTTCGTGCCGTCCCGAGGCGTCCGAAAACGACCGCACCCGCCGCCTCGGTCGGAGGCGACGGGTGCTGGTGCGCGCGGTCGGCAGGGCCGTGGCCGGCCTCGGAGGCCGGTGACCGGCAGGGGCCGGCTCAGTTGCCGTAGGCGCTGCCGCCGATGCCGGCGAGGTTCGGGAGAGTGCCGAAGCCGAGGCCCTGGCCGAGATCGTAGCGCAGGCCCAGGCGGAACTCGTTGGCGGCGATGTCCTTCAGGCGCGTGCCGGAATTGTAGGCGTCGAGCCCGCTCTTGGCGTTGCCGAAATCGACGTAGCGGTAGGCCGCATCCAGGC
>CAZZZJ010000141.1:1969-7601 GCA_964658355.1 Beijerinckiaceae bacterium | reverse complement strand
GTCCGCCTCAACAGTGCAGGGCGTCTAAGCCCCGCTAAATCCCCTGTCAAGCCCGGTCTACCTCGAAGGTCAGATCCAGAACCGACAGACACAGCCGACACAAACACCAGGCCACCCGGCTTTCGCCAGCTGCCTATCGTTCGTCGTGTCGGAAGTGACCGGAACCAGTCGTCTGCGTTTCCGCCGCCGCCCCGTTCCGATGAAGAGGGGTATACGGACGTCGAGAACGGCCGTCAACAGGCGAAATGGAACTTTCGCAAAAAACGACGACAGGGTCATGACGGGCACGGGCGACGCCCCCGAGCCGTCGCTATCGCCATCGCACGGGCAAGCTGTCCCTCGCTTCAGGTCGGGTTGGAGATGACACGCGCTCGCGCGCGAGGCGCCTCAATCTCGACATGCTGCCCTTCGACATGCTGAGATCTGACCGGCTGCGACGCGGCCCTCCTCCGACAAGGCGCTCTTGGTGAACCGCGACCGTCTCAAGATCGGCGAGGCCGGCGCCCCGCGGACCCCGCCGGGCTTCGCGCACGGCATCCAGCCCGCCCTCGACCTGCTCGGATCGGATGCGACGCGCATCGACCGCCGCGAGGTGAACCTGCGCTGGCTCTGCGCCTCGGCTCTCACCGGTGTGACCGGGGCCGCGCTGATCGGCGCCGCCCTCCACGTCTCGCTCCAGGGCGAAGCCTCCTTCGCCGCCATTCCCGAACGCGTGAGCGTCCAGCCGCGGCCGCAGCCGAGCGAGGGCGGCGCCAACCTCGCGCGCAAGGGCGATCGCCTCGTGCGCAACCTGATGATCGCGTCGGCCAAGCAGAGCTTCCGCTCACCCGTGACGGTGCGCCTGGGCGATCGCGAGATCATCAAGGTCCGTCCCTTCGTCCGCATCACGACGGCCCTCTCGATGGCGACCGGGGTGTTCGCCGGCGACATCCCGAAATTCGATCCGATGAAGTTCGTCTCCGACGAGCCGGCCGAGCGCGCGTCCGATCCCGGCTCCGCCGACACGCCCGGCGCGGAAGTCAGCGTGGTCAAGCGGGACCTCGCCGAGGCGGTCGTCGAGGCGGGCGCGGCCGCCCTCTCGGACGACGACGTGACCGCGCAGGTCGAGGAGGAACGCCGGATCTCGGCCGAGGCCGGCCGTCGCACCGCGATCCCGATCGCACCGCAGATCCTCCTGTCGCGCACCCTCCAGGGTGCGCCGGCGCCGGATTTCGATGGCGGGGCCAAGGCCGGCAACGACGGAAACCCGTTCAAGTCGATCGAGGTGCTGGTCGTCCCCGAAAACGTCACCAAGCTCGCCAAGGTCGAGCTGCGTGCCAACGAGACTCCGATCGTCGAGGAGCGCGACCTCGCGCTCAAGCGCGGCGACGCGCTGGAAGCGATCGTGCGCGCCACCGGCTTCGCCTCGGAGGATCAGATCCGCGGCATCGTCACGGCGCTGGGCGGCAAGGCGAAGATTGCGGCGCTCACGGAAGGCCAGCAGTTCCGCCTCCAGATCGCGCCCGGCGCGAAGCTCGGCGACCCGCGGCAGGTGACGCGCGTGGTGCTCTACGGCGAGAGCGGGATCGAGGGGATCGCGGCGATCAACGACCGCGGCGCCTTCGTCTCGGTGGCCCCGCCGCCCGAGGACGCGCCGTCGCGAAAGCCGGCCGCGAGCACGGAGAACGCGGAGGACGACGACGAGGATGGCGGTTCCGGCCCGCGCCTCTACCAGAGCCTCTACGAGACGGCCGCACGGCACGACCTGCCGCGCGCCACCGTCGAGGACATCGTGCGGGTGTTCAGCTACGACCTCGACTTCCAGCGCCGGATCTCGGCCGGCGACGGCGTCGACGTGTTCTACACCTTCGACGAGGATGCCGGCGCCAGCGCCGACCGCCCGGAGCTGCTCTACGCCTCGCTCAACCTCGGCGGCGAGCCGCGGAAGGTCTACCGCTTCCAATCGCCCGACGACGGCTCGATCGACTACCTCGACGAGCAGGGGCGCTCGCTCAAGAAATTCCTGATCCGCAAGCCGATCGCCGACGGGATCATGCGCTCGGGGTTCGGCTACCGGCGTCACCCGGTGCTCGGCTACGCCAAGCTTCATACCGGCGTCGACTGGTCGAACCCGATCGGGACGCCGATCGTGGCGGCCGGCAACGGCACCGTGATCCGGGCCGAGATGACCTCGGGCTACGGCCGCCGGGTCGAGATCCAGCACATCAACGGCTACGTCACGACCTACAACCACATGTCGCGATTCGGACGCGGCGTCACCGAAGGCGCGCGGGTGCGCCAGGGCCAGGTGATCGGCTATGTCGGCTCGACCGGCCTCTCCACCGGCGCGCACCTGCACTACGAGGTGATCATCAACGGCCACTTCGTCGACCCGATGAAGATCCGCGTGCCGCGCGGGCGCGAGCTCGACGGCCGGCTGCTCGCCGAGTTCAAGCGCCAGCGCGAGCAGATCGACGCCACGATGCAGAAATCGAAAAGCGCCACCGCGATGGCGCAGCGCGACGCGGCGGTGCGCTGACGCTCGGCCGACACCCGCGCGCGACCGGCGATCGACGTGGTTTCGCTAGCCGGACGCGCCGGGCGCGGGCCGTCGAAGGCCGCACCGCTCGCGGATCCCGGTCGGCGTGATGCCGCGGGCCCGCAGGTCCGCCAAGCTTTCCGAGCCTTTCGACTTCGCGAGCTTTTCCCCGTCCGGCCCGAGGATCAGGGCGTGGTGGTGGTAGCGGGGGGTCGGCAGGGCGAGCAGCGCCTGGAGCAGGACGTGCAGGTCGGTCGCCGCCTCGAGGTCGCGGCCGCGGACCACGTGGGTGATGCCCTGCTCTGCATCGTCCACCACCACGGCGAGGTGGTAGCTCGTCGGCACGTCGCGGCGGGCGATCACGGCGTCGCCCCATCGTGCGGCGCGGGCGATCTCGAATTCCTCCCGGAACGCGCATCCCCCTCCCCCCGCTGCGGGGAACGGCACCAGATCGGGGGAACCCAGCGGCGCCGGCGATGCGGCCAGGGCGGACGACATGTCGAGGCGCCACGCGTGCGGCTCGCCGGCGGCGCGGCGGACGGCGGCGGCGGCCGGATCCAGGTTGCGGCAGGTGCCGGGATAGAGCGGCGAACCGTCGGGATCGCGCGCGGCGATGTCGCGGGCGGCGGCGCGGATCGTGCCGCGGGTACAGAAGCAGGGATAGGCCAGGCCCCTTGCGACCAGCGCGTCGAGGGCGGCGCGATAGGCCGGCATGTGCTGGGATTGGCGCCGGACGGGTCGCTCGAAGGTCAGCCCGAGCCAGGCGAGATCCGAGACGAGCGCGTCGATCAGGTCGGGGCGCGAGCGGACCGGGTCGATGTCCTCGATCCGCAGCAGCAGACGGCCGCCGGTGCAGGCGGCGAGGTCCGCGTTCAGCAGGGCGGAATAGGCGTGCCCGAGATGCAGGCGTCCGTTGGGGCTCGGGGCGAAGCGGAAGGCGGGCCGCGGATCGGCGCGCGTCAACCGCCGACGCGATGCAGACATTGCAGCGGGCCCGGCGTGCAGGCGATGCCCGGCAGCGAGCAGGCCGGCCCGTCGGCGAGCCGGCGGCAGACGCGGCAGCCGTCCCCCCACTCGGCGCAGGCGACGTCGTCGGCGGGCGAGGCCGGACCGTGGGGAGCACGGTTCGGCAGCAGCACGCCGAGCAGAACCGTCGCGGCGACGAGGGCGGCGATGCCCCAGGCGGCGAGACCGCCCTGGTCGCGGGACGTCGGGTGCGGATCGGCGTTCGGCATGTCGGGCATGGGCACGGTGTTCGCGCGGAGAACCGCGTCCGTCAAGCCGCCCGGGCGACGCGCCGCTCCAGCAGGCCCGGCAGCAGCTTGAGATCGAGGGGCTTGGCCAGGAACCCGTCGAAGCCGGCCCGGCGGGCGGCCTTCTCGTCCTCGCGCCCGGCATTGGCGGTCAAGGCGACGAGGTAGAGGCGGCCGGTCTTGGCGCGGGCTTCCGCGGCACGGATGCGCCGGGCTGTCTCGTGACCGTCGCAGTTCGGCATGCGGATGTCGATAAGCACAAGATCGAACGGGCCGCCCTCCGCGATCCGCGCCAGCGCCTCGAGCCCGTCGGCGGCATGCACCACTTCGGCGCCCAGGCGCTCCAGGGCCTTGGTCGCCAGGAGCGCGTTGATCGGATTGTCCTCGGCGAGCAGCACGCGCTGGCCCGCGCCGGCGCGCGCGGGGGCGGGCGCGGTCGATTCGGGGGCGGCCTCGGCCGGCGGCGCAGGTGCGAGCAGGCGGTCGAAGAGCGAGCGGGCGCGCACGGGCTTGATCAGATAGGTGTCGAACCCGGCGGCGCCCGGCGCGCCGAATTCGCGCCGATCGAACGGCGAGAGCAGGATGAGGCTGCAGCGCACACCGCAGGCCCTGGCCTGGTCGGCGAGATGCCGCACGGCATCGTCGCCGAGGGCGCGGTCGGCGATCACCGCGTCGAAGCCGACGCCGGCCAGGGCGTCGAGCCCATCCTTTAGGTTCGGCATCACCACCGCGGCCGCACCGGAGCGGGCGAGGTTGCGCGCGAGGAACGGAGCCTGAAACGGCGAGTCGGCCACGATCAGCACTTTTCGCGCCGCGAGAACCGGCCGGGGCGCGGGTGCGGGCTGGTGCTCGGCGGCGGGCAGCGGCAGCACGACGCGGAACGTCGAGCCCCGTCCCGGCTTGGAATCCGCATCGATGCGCCCGCCCATCCGGACGACCAGGCGGCGGGTGATGGCCAGCCCGAGGCCGGTGCCCTCGTGGCTGCGGCTGGCGCTGCCGTCGCCCTGCTCGAACTCCTCGAACAGCAGCGCGATGCGGTCCTCGGCGATGCCCGGGCCGGTATCGGCGACCGCGAGCACGATCGCGTCGCGGTCCCGCGCCACGCTGACGCCGACGCCCCCGGCGCAAGTGAACTTCACCGCGTTGCCGACGAGGTTGACCAGGATCTGCCGCACCCGGTCGCCGTCGCCGACCACCAGGGCCGGCACATCCTCGGCGACATCGAGGGCGATCTCGATGCCCTTGTCCTGCGCGCGCGGCGCGAGCAGCTCGACCACGGCCTCCGCGGTGGCGGACACATCGAACGGCTCGGCGGCAAGATCGATGCGGCCCGCCTCGATCCGGGAGAAATCGAGGATTCCGTCGATCAGCGCGAGCAGCGCCTGCCCGCTCGTGCGGACCGCCCGGACGTAGGTGCGCTGCTCGGCGTCGAGGCCCGTGTCGAGCACGAGGTCGGCCATGCCGAGGATGCCGTTGAGCGGCGTGCGGAACTCATGGCTGACGGTCGCGAGGAAGCGCGACTTGGCGACGCTCGCCGATTCGGCGCGCGACAGGGCGACGTCGAGGGCGCGCGCCGATTCGATCCGGCCGGTCACATCCCGGCCGGCCCGCAGCCACTGGATCGGTTCGCTTCCGCGGGCGATGGGCACCTCGACGAAGGCGAACCAGCGCGGCACGCCGTCCGCTGGCATCACCCGCATCTCGCTCCGGCGCACGCCGTCCGGACCGGTCTCGGCGCCGGCCGTCTCGAGGATGGCGAGATCGAGCGACGCGCCGATCATGGCCAGCGGCGTCCGGTCGAACAGCGCGGCATAGCCCTCGTTGGCGAAGGTGATGCGGCCGGCCGCATCGCGCTGGACGA
>CAZZZJ010000141.1:0-1869 GCA_964658355.1 Beijerinckiaceae bacterium | reverse complement strand
GCGGCATAGCCCTCGTTGGCGAAGGTGATGCGGCCGGCCGCATCGCGCTGGACGATCACGTCGGTCGTCGCCTCGACCAGCGCGCGATAGCGGTCCTCGCTCTCCGAGACCTGCCAGATGCGATCGTGGAGCTGCTCGGAATCGTCCGAGACCCGCCCGCGGCGCATCCAGGCGAAGGCGAGGCTCGCGACGGCCACGAGGAGAGAAACTGCGACGGCGAGGTCCCTGGGGTCCATGCGGATCTCCCCCGGCGTGACGCGTCCGGGCGGGGAGACCTTCGCAGCAGAGATTGAACGATGGGTTGGGAAAGGGACTTAACCGGAGCTTGCGACGATGATGGAAGACCGGCGGTACCGCAGGCGATGCCCGCTCATCGCCGGACGGGCCGCAGCCTCCTGCCGTGGCCGACGGGATGCGTCGCGCGCGGAAGGTCGCCTCCGAACCCTGTCCCCCGTTCCGAGGCCCCGCCGGCGAGCCCCGGGACCCGGAGCCGCCGACGACGCGATCGGAACCACGACGGGAGGTCCTGGATTCCGGGCTCCGCTTCGCAGAGCCGGCGTGACGGCCTCCGGATGTACGAAGCCGGTGTTCGGTTCAGGGGAGCGGGTCGACGATCACGCCCAGCGGCGCGTTCGCCACCGCGATCAGCCCTGCGGGAAATCCGCCCCCAGGCTCGTCTCGCGCCAGGCCTTGATCTCGGCGAGCCGCGCCTTGAGCTTCTCCGTCACCGCGTCGTAGCCCCAGGCGCCGAGGACGAGGTGGCGCGGCGGGTTCGCGATCTCCGCGACGCGGATCATCGCGTCCGCCGCACGCACCGGGTCGCCGGCCTGGGTGCCGCTTTTCTCCGACGTCGCCTTGAGGCGGGCGGCCGCGGTCTCGGCATAGTCGGCGATCGCGCTCGGCGTCTGCTTGAGCGAGCGTCCGGCCCAGTCGGTGCGGAACGGGCCCGGCTCGATGCAGGTCACCTTGATCCCGAGAGACGCGGTCTCGGCGGCCAGCGCGTCCGACCAGCCCTCGACCGCGTGCTTGCTCGCCGAATAGTAGCCGGACGCGGGAAAGCCGATGAAGCCCGCCACCGAGGTGACGTTGAGGATGCGGCCGCTGCGCTGCGCCCGCATCCCGGGCAGGACGGCCCGGGTCAGCGCGAACAGGCCGAACACGTTGGCGTCGAATTGCGCGCGGATCTCGCTCTCGACGCCCTCTTCCACCGAGGCCTGGTAGCCGTATCCCGCATTGTTCACGAGCACGTCGATGCGCCCGAACCGTTCGTGCGCCGCCGCGACCGCGGCATCGATCTGGGCCTGGTCGGTGACGTCGAGGGCCAGCGCCAGGGCACGGTCTTCGGAGGTCCCGGCGAGGTCCGCGACGCGGCCGGCGTCGCGGGCCGTGACGACCGCGCGCCAGCCTCGGGCGAGCACCGCGCGGGCGAGATCCCGGCCGAAGCCGGTGGAGCAGCCGGTGATGAACCAGACGGGGGGGGTCGCTGAAGCCATGATGTCGTCCCGTGCGCCCCGCCGGTCGGGACGATACGTGGTGGGATCGCGGGCCGGCGCGGGCCGGAACACGCTGCGTCCCTCTCAGATAGGACGAATCGAAGCGGGGATGGACGAGGCCATCGCCGGCGCGGGAGTCAGGCCAGTGCGGAGCGCAGGATGCCGGTCGCCTGCGGCGGTCACTGCACGGCGTAGCGGGCGTGACCCTCGATGGCGCCGGTATGGTGCTGCACCGGGATCTGGGCCTGCCCGACGAAGTAGGCCTCGACCATCTCGCGCACGACCTCGGCGAGATCGTCGGCGCGGGCGACGTCGAGCTGAAGGTCGCTGCCGACCGAACGGCCGAGGCTCGCCGCGCAATGGGTCCTGGCCACGA
>CAZZZJ010000140.1:0-7671 GCA_964658355.1 Beijerinckiaceae bacterium | reverse complement strand
GCAAGGTCACGATCCGTGCGCTGATGTCGTAGATCGCCACCGCCGCCGGGTCGGGGTTCGCCGGCGGAACGATCCTCTGCCGAGGCAGGGTCGCGGGGGAGGGCGTCTCGAGGGCGGCGTAGGCAAGGGCCGGGCTCGCCGAACGCTCGATACCGAAGAACTTCTCGAGGAAGTTGCGATCGTCGGGAGCGGGCGCCGCGATCGCCGCCGTCCGCGTGCGGCGCGATGCCTGCCTGTCGGCCCGGCGGATCGTCTCCGGCGCGGCGGGCCGCCGGAACTCGGGCGGACGCGGCATGGGCAGCGGGACGGTCTGGGCGAGGAGGCCGGGCTCGGACGGCGTCGGCGCGTTCTGCGGGGCCGGCTCCTGCTGCGCGAAGGGGGTCGCCGTGTCGAGCGGCGCTTGCGGCCGTTCGGCGGACCAATCCGGGAACGCGTCGAGCAGCGCCTCACGCCACCTCTGGCGGGCCTCCGCCCCGAGGGTCGGCGCCGGTTCCGGGACCGCCTCCGCGGCAGCGATGTCGGCCGTGGTCGCGACCGATTCGGAAGACGGCGATCGGTGCGGCAAGCCGCCGAGCACGACGCTTCCGGAAACCAGGGCGGCGATGACCGCGACCGCCGACACCCGCGATGCGACGCGGCGAAGGCCCGCGCTCGAACGAAGGCGCTGCGTCGGGCCGCCGGATGGCAAAGGGTCTTGGACCATGCGGACGCTGCCCGTTTCCAAAACGGGTGCCGAAGATCCGAGCTCGCGGTCGCGGACGAGTCCGGACGCGCGGCAGAATCAGCACCCTCCCGGCCCGATCGGCCGAGAGCGGAAAAGGCCGGGCGCGCCGGGTTTTTCTGGGGCAGATTTATGGTTGAGCCGCGATGAATCGTGGCCGTTCTCGGCACGCCCCCATCGCTGCGGTGCGGTCGCCGCGCTCAGTCCCCGTCGATCTGCCGGCCCATCTGGGCGATGGCGCGCTGATACACCGAGGCGGCGTTCCAGCCCTGGAGCGCGGCGAAGTTCGGCTCGCCCGGCTGGTAGCCGGCCCCGGCCTGCCAGCCGTGACCCTTCAGGAAGTTCGCCGTCGAGCTCAGCGCCGCGCCGACGTTGTTGAGGTCGCCCGTGCCGTAGGTGAGCACGTTCTTGGGCAGGAACTGGGTGTGCCCGACCTCGCCGTGCGCCGCGCCGCGGGTGCTGGAGGACAGCATGCCGCGATCCACCAGGGTGAGGGCCGCGTAGAGCTGGTCGGTGAAGTAGGCCGAGCGGCGGCAATCGTAGGCGAGCGTCGCCACCGCCGACAGCGTGTTGACGTTGCCGCGCACGGCGCCGAACCCGGTCTCCATGCCCCAGATCGCCAGGAGCGGGCCGGGCGGTACGCCGTAGCGCTGCTCGATCTGCGCGAACAGGGCCGCGTTCTGGCGCTTCTGAGCACGCCCGCGCGAGACGATCGTGGTGGCGCCGCGCTTGGCCAGGAACTGGTCGAGCGACAGCTTGAAGCTCTTCTGTCCCCGGTCCGCCGAGATGGTCGGCGTCGAATAGGAGGTCTGCATCAGGGCGGCGAGGCTGGCGGCGCTCGCGCGGCCGCGGGCTTCTTCGGCGAACTGGGTCTTCCAGGCCTCGAAGCCGCCCGCCGAGTTGCCGCATTGGGCCGCCTCGGCCCGGCCGGCGAGACAGGCGAGCGCCACCACGGCCACGGCCGCCAGGGTAGAGCGGCGCTTGGTGTCGGTCACGGAGATCTCCATCGGCAGGCGGTTGGGCTGGGGCTGGGAAACGCGGCGCAGTTCGGCCAGAACGGCAGATCGCCGGCGTCCTGAGGTCTGGCTCGCTATGTAGCGGGCGGCGCTGCCGGACATAACCCCGCACCCGCTGCCGAGGACAAGTTCATGAAGGTTGTTGCAGATCTGTGCATCGTGCCGATGGGCGTCGGACCGTCCGTGTCGTCTTACGTCCGCGAGATCAAGACGATCCTGGAGGCGAGCGGCCTGAACGCCGAGATGCATGCCAACGGCACCAACATCGAGGGCGAACTCGCCGACATCTGCCGGCTGATCGAGTTGTGCGAAGACCGTCTGAGCCAGATCGGCGTGCAGCGCGTCTTCTACACGATGGCCTTCTCGTCCCGTCGGGACAAGGCACAGTCGATGGCCGACAAGCTCACCGCGGTCTCGTAGCGGCCCCAGCCTATCCGGAGCGGGCGGCGATCGTTCGCTTCGGTCAGAGGTAGTGGCGAAACACCGTCTGGCCGACGGCGATCTCGTGCTCGGCCGACATCAGGTCGACGAGGCAGCGATAGGCGAGCAGCAGGCCGGCAGCGAGTGCCGCGAGCGCCAGGAGCAGGGGGTTGGCCAGGGGCGTGACGGCGAAGGCGAGCGCCGCCACGACGACCGGGATACGCCGGAGCTGGGTTGCAATCCTCATGTGCGCTGCCTCGCCGTCGTCAGGTCATCGATCGCACCGACGGTAAGCACCGCGGATTGCACAAATGTTTCCTGCGCCCGGCTCGCCGCCTTCGTGGTGCTTCAGCGCACGTCGGCGATCCGGGGGCGGAATTTTCCTGCCGGTTGCGGTTCGGACGCGACCCCGGCGAGGACCCGCGGCGCGTGCGCTGATCGAGTCCCGGATCGCTGCAAGACCGATCGTCGCGAATAAGCGCATCGCTCGACGGCCAACGATCATCAGTCAGGTCGAATGATCCGCGCTACGATGCACTTCGGACCTCAGGGCCAATACTGCGGTCGGCTGGCCCGAAGTGCCGAACCGATGTCACATGTCAGTGGTTCGTGGCGGAGGGAGCGGGATTCGAACCCGCGATACCGTTTCCGGTATACACACTTTCCAGGCGTGCGCCTTCAACCACTCGGCCACCCCTCCGGACCCGACGAGCGCCCGCGCCGCGCCGAAGCGGGCGGCGGATGGTTCGGCCGGGTGGCGTGCTGTACCCGCCGCGTCGCTCGCGTGCAAGCGGCTTGGCCGTGCCGCGTCACGAGCGTTCGCGCCGGGAGACGATCGCCGTCGTGGCCATGGCGAGGAGCGTTCCGATCGTCGCCGCGCCGCCCTTCACGACGAAATCGGAGACGCGGCCGTGGCGGCTCAGGGTCAGTCCCTGCCCGAGCTCCAGCGTGGCGGCGAGAGCCACGACGCCGACGAGGACGAGGAGCCATCGGCGCGGATAGGCGAGGGCGAAGACCATCCCGAGCGCGCAGTAGGCGAGCGCCCGCTCGACATTCGCCGGCGCCACCGAGGGCCGGAGTTCGATCGGCGACAGGGTGACGAAGACGAGCGCGGCGACCACGAGCCAGGCCATGATCCGAAAGAAGGTCTGCATCGGCCCCTGTCACCCGAGACCGGCCCGCCGGTCAATGCAGATCGGCGATGCCTTCGCCGGTCGTGATCGACAACCGTTTCAGTAACGCGATCGTCGACGGACGCGGATCTCAGAACCACGACCGCGTGGCGAAGGAATAATCCACTTTCAGGCCGAACAGGAACTGGTCCGGGTTGCCGAACGGGCGCCGCACCAGCGGGCTGTCGCCGGACGAGCCGAGGATGCGGGAGTAGCCCGCGTAGCCGGTGTACGACCACGTCGCGTCCTGGGTGTAGGTGACGGCCCCGAGCACGCCCGCGGAGACGAAGCTGCCGGGATCGTAGGCGGCGACGCGCCCGTTCACGGCGGCCTCGTCGGCGGTCACTCCGAAATACTTGCGCGCAAAGGACGCGTCGCCGATGTTCAGGCGCGGCCCGAACGAGATCTGGAACTTGTCGATCGGCAGGATGTAGTCGGCCCCGACCGAGCCGACGGTGCCGTGGTGCCCGTAGACGCCTTGGCGGACTTCCAGCCGCGTCCGGATCGACGGGATCGGGTAGAACTCGACGAACAGCCCGGGCTCGACGGCGAAACGCGCATCGCGGAAGCCGAACAGATGCCGCCGGTCGTCGCCGTAGTAGCGCCCCGGCACGAAGCGCGCCGTCGGCCCGATGCGGAAGGCCGCGTCGTCGTAGAGCGAGAAGCTGAAGCCGTCGTCGGGGGCCGCGAAGCGGCGCGGCTCGCCGGCCCTGCGGATGTCGACCGAGGGATAGCCGATGACCGTGTAATTCTCCGAGCCGGGATAACGCGGCGTGAATTGTAGGTTGCCCGACAGGGTCACGATCCAGGTATCCGGATCGACCTGGGCGAAGGTCGGCACGGCCCGAGGCATGATCGCCCCGAGATCGGCTGCGAGCGCGGACCCGCCCAAGGCGAGCGCGAGGGGAATTGCGAAGATCGCCGCATGCGGCTTCGAGGAGGGGCGAACCGCTATGCTCATGCTGAAGCTTATAGCCCCGGCGATCGCCGCTTCGCCCGCGTTTCATCCGCGCGCGGTTGCAATAAATCCGATTGTGTCCGCGCCGCAACGACCGCCTGTCGGTTGTCGATCCGACGCCGACAGGTCGGAGACCGGGAGGACTGGGTCCGCCTGAAACCGTCGCGTCCCGCAGCGCGCGCGATCACGCCCCGGGCAGCGGCGGCGTCCGCCGCGAGACCCAGCCGGTGGCCGCGTCGTAGGCCGCGCCGAGCTGCAGGCAGTCCCGTTCCCCGTGATTCCGGCCGACGATCTGGATGCCGGTCGGCAGGCCGCCCGGCCCGAAGCCGGCCGGGACGTTGAGGGAGGGCAGGCCGCTCATGGTCACCGGGATCACCACCTCCATCCAGCGGTGGTAGGTGTCCATCGCGCGTCCGCCGACCTGCTTCGGCCAGTCGGATTCGATCGCGAAGGGGAAGACCTGCGCGCTCGGCATCACCAGGAAGTCGAAGCGATCCATGACGGTGCGCACCGCCTCGTACCACGCGGTGCGCCCCTCCAACGCCTTCTTGACCGCGTCGGCGGTGAGCGCCATCCCCTGCTCCACCTCCCACACAGCCTCCGGCTTGAGCAGGGCGCGGTGCGCCGGATCCTCGTAGAGCGGGCGCAGGTTCGCGGCATTCATCCAGGCGCGCAGCAGCACGTAGTCGCGCCACAGCCGTTCCATGTCGAAGGCCGGGACGACGTGCTCGACGCGGCAGCCGACCGCCTCGAAGGCGGAAAGCGCGGCGACGCCGAGGTCGAGCACGCCGGGCTCGAAGGGCAGGTGGCCGTCGAGGTCGCCGAGCCACGCGATCCGGGTGCCGGAGAAGTCGCGCTTGAGGTCCTCGGCGAACACCGCCGGATCCTGCGGGATCGAGAACGGCACGCGCGGGTCGGCACCGGCCTGCACCGACAGCATCAGGCCGATATCGGCCGGCGAACGGCCGACCGCGCCGGAGACGCCGAAGCCGGGCGTGAACACGTCCGGTGCGGCGATCGGGATGCGACCGTAGCTGGTGCGCAGGCCGAAGAGATTGTTGAAGGCCGGCGGGTTGCGCAGGCTCCCGGCATGGTCGCTCCCATCGGCGACCGGCTGCATCCGCAGCGCCACCGACACCGCGGCGCCCCCACTCGAACCGCCCGCGGACTTGCTCTGGTCGTAGGCGTTGGCCGTGGCGCCGTAGACCGGGTTGAAGGTGTGCGAGCCGAGGCCGAATTCGGGGATGTTGGTCTTGCCGGTGAAGACGGCGCCGCCGCGGCGAAGCCGCCCGGCCATGATCGAGTCGGCCGGCGCGATCCGGTCGCGGAAGATCGGCGAACCTTGCGTGAACGGCAGGCCGCGGACCGGATCGAAATCCTTCACCGCGAGGGGAAAGCCGTGGAGCGGGCCGGCGCTCTCGCCGCGGGCGAGACGCGCGTCGCGCTCGGCCGCCTCGGCGACGAGCCGGCCGGGGTCCTGAAGCGCGACGATCGCGTTGACCGCGGGGTTCACCTGCTCGATCCGCGCGAGGGTGGCGCGCATCACCTCGACGCACGACACCGCCTTCCCGTGGATCGCGGCGGAGAGCGCGACGGCGCTCATCTCCAGGATGTCGGACGGGAGGGCTGAGGTGGTCATGGGGCCTCCGGACGGCGGGTCGGCACGCGGGCGATCAGGTCAGCCGCCCTTCCTGATAGGCGTGGCAGGCGACGCCATCGATCAGGGCCGGGACCTCGGTGCGGCAGCGATCGTTCGCGAACGGGCAGCGCGGGTTGAAGCTGCAGCCCGGCGGCGGATCGATCGGGTTCGGGATCTCGCCAGAGACCGGCGTGCGTTGCCGGCCGGTCAGGCCGATATCCGGCACCGCGTCGAGCAGCATCCGCGTGTAGGGGTGCTTGGGATGCGTGAAGAGCTCGCGCCCGCCGCCGATCTCGACCACGCGGCCGAGATACATCACGCCGATCCGCGTCGCCATGTGGCGCACCACGGCGAGGTTGTGGCTGATGAACAGGTAGGTGAGCCCGAGCCGGTCCTGCAGGTCGCGCATCAGGTTGAGGATCTGCGCCTGCACGGAGACATCGAGCGCCGAGGTCGGCTCGTCGCCGACCAGGAACTCGGCCTCCGAGGCGAGGGCGCGGGCGATGGCGACGCGCTGGCGCTGCCCGCCGGAGAATTCGTGCGGGTACTTCACGCGGTCGTCCGGATGCAGGCCGACGAGGCTCAACAACTCGCCGACGCGGGCGACGATCGCCGCCTCGCCCTGGATCAGGTCGAAGGCGCGGATCGGCTCGGCAATGATCCTGCCCACCCGCCAGCGCGGGTTCATCGAGGCGTAGGGGTCCTGGAACACCATCTGGATCCGGCGCCGCAGCTGGCGGCGGGCGGCCGCCTGTGCCGGATCGGTCATCGACACGCCGGCGATGCGGACGTCGCCGGCGCTCGGGGGCAGCAGTCCAACCACCATGCGCGCCACCGTCGACTTGCCGGAGCCGGATTCGCCGACGAGCGCGAAGGTCTCGCCGCGGGCGATCGTAAAGCCGACGCCGTCGACCGCCTTCAGCCATTGCCTCGGCTGGCGTTCGATCATCCGGTTGAGCCAGGGCTTCGACACGTCGAACAGGCGGCGCAGGCCCTCGACCTCGACGTAGGGGACGGGGGCGCTCATGCCGCCGCCTCGGCGCGCTCGTAGAGATGGCAGGCGACGCGGTGCTCGCCGACCGGGATCGGGTCGGGCCGCTCCACGCGGCAGCGGTCGAACACCTTCGGGCAGCGCGGGTTGAAGGCGCAGCCGGGCGGGATCGCCGTCAGGCGCGGCATCGCGCCGGGAATCTGCGCGAGGCGCCCGGTCTCCTGCGTCAGCGTCGGGATCGCGCCCATCAGGCCCTTGGCGTAGGGATGGAGCGGGTCGCCGACGACGGCACGCACCGGGCCGATCTCGGCGATCCGGCCGGAATACATCACCGCGACGCGGTCGGCCGCCTCGGCGATCACGCCCATGTCGTGGGTCACCAGCATGACCGCGGTCCCGTGGTCGCGGCCGAGGCGCTTGAGCAGGGTGATGATCTGCGCCTGCACCGAGACGTCCAAAGCCGTCGTCGGCTCGTCGGCGATGATCAGTTCCGGCTCGGCCGCCAGCGCCAGCGCGATCACCACCCGCTGGCGCATGCCGCCGGAGAACTCGTGCGGATAGCCGTCGATCCGCCGCTCGGGGGCCGGGATGCCGACTTCCGCCAGCAGGTCGATCGCCCGCGTCCGCGCGGCCTTGGCCGAGAGGTCGGTATGGGTCTGGACGGTCTCGATGATCTGCCGGCCGATGCGGTAGAGCGGATTGAGGCTGGTCAGCGGGTCCTGGAAGATCATGCCGATGCGCCGGCCGCGGATGC
>CAZZZJ010000139.1:0-7711 GCA_964658355.1 Beijerinckiaceae bacterium | reverse complement strand
GTGATGTTCCTGCCGAAGTGGTTCCCGTTCCACCTCGACAAGGTGTCCTACTGGGCGCGCTGCGTGATGGTGCCGCTCTTCGTGCTGCAGGCGACGAAGCCGCTGGCGAAGAATCCGCGCGGCATCGGCATCGGCGAGCTGTTCCTGACGCCGCCGTCGAGCGTGCGGCGCTGGCCCGGAAGCCCGCACGCGACCTGGCCGTGGACCCCGATCTTCGGCGCGATCGACCGCGTGCTGCAGAAGGTCGAAGCCTACTTCCCCCATCGCATCCGCCTGCGGGCGATGGAGAAGGCGCGGGCCTGGGTCAGCGAGCGGCTGAACGGCGAGGACGGGCTCGGGGCGATCTTCCCGGCCATGGTCAACACCGTGCTCATGTACGAGGCAATGGGCTACGGGCCCGACCATCCGCAGGTCCGCGTCGCCTGTGACGCCATCGAGAAGCTCGTCGTCGTGAAGGCGCACGAGGCCTACGTGCAGCCCTGCGTCTCGCCGGTCTGGGATACGGCGCTCGCCGGCCATGCGCTGCTCGAAGCCGGCGGCACCGATGCCGAGGGTCAGGCCCGCGCCGGGCTCGATTGGCTGCTGCCGCGACAGGTGCTCGACATCGCCGGCGATTGGGCCGCGGCCAAGCCGAAGGTCCGCCCCGGCGGCTGGGCGTTCCAGTACGCCAACGCGCATTACCCCGATCTCGACGACACCGCCGTCGTCGTGATGGCGATGGACCGCGCCATGCGCCAGCACGGCCTGGTCGCCAACATGCCGGATTACACCGCCTCCATCGCCCGGGCCCGCGAGTGGGTCGAGGGCCTGCAGTCGAAGGATGGCGGCTGGGCGGCGTTCGATGCCGACAACAACCACATGTACCTGAACCATATCCCGTTCTCGGATCACGGCGCGTTGCTCGACCCGCCGACCGCGGACGTGACGGCCCGCGTCGTCTCGATGCTGTCCCAGCTCGGCGAGACCCGGGATTCCTCGAAGGCCCTCGATCGCGGCGTGACTTACCTGCTCAACGACCAGGAGCAGGACGGCAGCTGGTACGGCCGCTGGGGCATGAACTTCATCTACGGCACCTGGTCCGTGCTCTGCGCCTTAAATTCGGCGGGCGTCGATCCGGCCTCGCCCGAGATCCGTCGCGCGGTGAGCTGGCTGATCCGCATCCAGAACCCGGATGGCGGCTGGGGCGAGGACGCGTCGAGCTACAAGATCGATCCGGCGTTCGAGGCGGGGTCCTCCACCGCGTCGCAGACGGCCTGGGCCCTGCTCGCCCTGATGGCGGCCGGGGAATGCGACGACCCCGCCGTGACCCGCGGCATCAACTTCCTGGCCCGCACGCAAGGGGCCGACGGCTTCTGGAACGAGGAGCGCTACACCGCCACCGGCTTTCCGCGGGTGTTCTACCTGCGCTACCATGGCTACCCGAAGTTCTTTCCACTCTGGGCGATGGCGCGCTACCGCAACCTCAAGCGCGGCAACAGCCGTCGGGTCGCCTTCGGAATGTGAGGCGGCGCCGACGGTGTCCGGACCGGGCTGCGACCGCGGCCGGAACCGGCGCGTCGGAGACCATGATCGTCCAGCCTCGGCTCGGCGGGCCGATCCCGAGACTTGTATGCCCACCGATCAGGACGACCGCAGATGCCGTTTGAGCGGAACGTCCTCGTCGTCGCCGGGCTCGCACGCGAGGCGCGCATCGCCGCCGGCCCCGGTGTCGAGGCGGTCCAGGCAGCGGGAAGCCCTCAGCGTCTGCGCCGCCTCCTCGACGACCGCCCGGTTCCCTCCTGCCGCGCCGTCCTCAGCTTCGGCATCGCCGGTGGCCTCGATCCGGCGCTGAAGCCGGGCGACGTCGTCGTCGCCGCGGGGATCGTCGCCGATGGCGGGCGGTATGCGGCCGATCCGGATCTCGCTGCCCGCCTTCGCGACCGGCTCCTCGGCGCGGCGCTCTCCGTGACCCAGGCCGATCTCGCCGGCGTCGATGCCGCGATCCTCGCGGTCGGGGACAAGGCCGCGCTCCGGGCGGCGACGCAGGCCGCCGCGGTCGACATGGAATCGCACGTGGCCGCGGCGTATGCCGCGCGCCACCGGCTGCCCTTCGCCGCGATCCGCGTGGTCTGCGACCCGGCCGGGCGCGCGCTCCCCGCCTTCGCCGCCCAAGCCCTCAAGCCCGATGGCGAACCCGACATCCTGGCGGTGCTGCGGGCGCTGGTCACCGGCCGCGCGCGTCCGCGCGAACTCGTCAGCCTCGCCCGGGATTCCGCAGCGGCCTTCAAGGCCCTGGCCGCCTGCCGCGCAGGGCTCGGCGACGGGCTCGGCATCGAGCTTGGGGTGGCGACGACGTAACTTTTACCCGGCGCGAACCGGCGCCGGACATGAGCGACAGACACAGAAAAGCCCGCGGCCGGTGACGGACGCGGGCTTTGCGGTCTCGGAGCGGTCGATCCGACGGTCCGGGTCAGGCCGCCGTGCGGTTGCGCGCTTCGCGCTTGGTGTCGACGCCGGAGGCTTTGATCTCGGACAGCTTCTGGGCGACGTTGCGCGAGAACACGAATTCGGCCGGGCGCTGGTTCTCCAGGCTGACTTCGGGAGCCATCTCGCCCTCGGTCTTGATCCCGCGGATGGCGTGGATCAGCGGCTTCCACGGCTTCTTCACGGAGTCGACCACCGAGGAGGCCTCGTAGCCGGAATGGACCATGCAGTCGGCACACTTCTCGTAGTTGCCGGTGCCGTAGGAGTCCCAGTCGGTCTCCTCCATCAGCTCTTTGAAGGTGGCCGTGTAGCCTTCGCCGAGCAGGTAGCAGGGCTTCTGCCAGCCGAACACCGTGCGGGTCGGATTGCCCCAGGGCGTGCAGTGGTAGGTCTGGTTGCCGGCGAGGAAGTCGAGGAACAGCCCCGACTGCTGGAAGGCCCACTTCTGGCGGCCCTTCTCCTTGCCGTGCCGGAACACGCCGCGGAACAGGTCCTTGGTCGCCTTGCGGTTCAGGAAGTGCTGCTGGTCGGGCGCACGCTCGTAGGCGTAGCCGGGCGAGACGGTGATGCCGTCGATGCCCATCTTCGTCACGCTGTCGAAGAAGTCGGCGATCTTGTCCGAGGACGAGTTGTTGAAGAAGGTGCAGTTGATGGTGACGCGGAAGCCCATCTCCTTCGCCTTGGCGATCGCCGCCACGGCCTTGTCGTAGACGCCGCGCTGGCACACCGAGCCGTCGTGCATCTCCTTGTCGCCATCGAGATGGATCGACCAGGTGAAGTACGGGCTCGGCTTGTACTCCTTGATCTTCTTCTCGAGCAGGAGCGCGTTCGTGCACACGATCGCGAACTTCTTCTGCGCGATGATGCCCTCGACGATCTGCGGCAGATCCTTGTGCAGCAGCGGCTCGCCGCCGGCGATCACCACCATGGGTGCGCCGCACTCGCGCACGGATTCCAGCGCATCGGCCACCGGCAGGCGCTTGTTCAGGATCTCGTCCGGGTAATCGATCTTGCCGCAGCCGGCGCAAGCGAGATTGCAGCGGAACAGGGGCTCCATCATCATCACGAGCGGATAGCGCTTCCGGCCGGTGAGATGCTGCTTGAGGATGTAGCTGCCGATCGTCGCGACATACCGGAGGGGGATTCCCAAGATACGGCTCCTGTTTGCGTAGCCCCGAACCAAGGGGCTGCTTAACGTGAAAAAATTGCGAATTCCAGCGCTCTAACCTGGAACCGATCGCAACGGGCCGATTCGAGGCGGTCCCGTGTTCGTGTTTGCGGCGATGACGCAACCGGGCCACAGCCCGACGACCGCCTGCCCGGAAAACCGAACCGATCGAAATCGACCCCATCCTCCTATTGCGTCGGCAATGCGACGGTATTCCCAGGAAATCGCGCGCTCTTCGATATTGCAGTGCAAAATGGCACATCGTCCGCAGATCGATGGGGACCGAGAGCGGCTCGGAGCGTCGCTGCGTTGCAATCGAGAGGCTGCACGATTACTGAGCGCTGCGGCCTCGGCGCAACGATCGTGCCTCGACCCGCGTCCGTCTTCAGCGGCGCTCGTTGCGAAATGCGGGCGACGTCGCCGTTGCGGCCACACGACATCGTGAGACGCCCGGTTCTCGATCGGGGCACGTCCAGCATTGATGCGGCCGGATGGATGTGCGGGTGGAGGTGACGGACGCGCGGGAGGTCGCCGCATCGGATGCGGGTGCTCCGCCCGAGGTCTCGCGCCGTCCACGGGTCCCGAGGAACCGTATCCGGCAGCATCGAAGATTCGAGAGCGATGCGGCCCCCGGGTCGGTCGCTCCAGGCAGGTAGGGTACTCGTGATCGAACGTCTCGTCGCGTTTTCCGTCCGACATCGCTGGGTCGTCATCGCGCTGGTGGCGCTGATCACCGCAGCGAGCGCCGGAGTCGCCGCACACCTGTTCCGCATCAACACGGATGTCGAACGGCTGATCGACCCGAAGGAGCCGTGGCGGCAGGACGAGATCAACTACGAGAAGGCGTTTCCCCAGCGCACGAACACCGTGGTGGCGGTGATCGACGGAAAGACGCCGGAACAGGCCGAGGAAGCCGCGAGCGCCTTCGCCAAGGCGATCGCCGTCCATAAGAACCTGATCGAGACAGTCTATCGTCCGGACGGCGGCCCCTTCTACGAGAAGAACGGCCTTCTTCTGCTGCCGCAGGCCGAACTGGAGAAGACGACCGAGCAGCTCGTGCAGCAGCAGGGGCTCCTCGGGCCCCTCGCGTCCGATCCGAGCCTGCGCGGCGTGATGCGGGTCCTGGCGCTCGGCGCCCGCGGCATCAAGAGCGGCGACGCCAAGCTCGAAGACCTCGACAAGCCGATGGGCGAGATTGATCGGACGCTGCAGACGGTGCTCGACGGCAAGCCGGCACGGCTGTCGTGGCAGCTCCTGCTGTCCGGCGGCGAGAGCAAGACCACGGACCTGCGCAAGTTCGTGCTGATGCAGCCGGTGCTCGACTTCAACGCGCTGCAGCCCGGCTACACCGCGACCAAGCTGATCCGCAACGTCGCCAAGGATCTGAACATCGATCCCGAGCATGGGCTCGAGATGCGTCTCACCGGACCGGTCGCCGTGGCCGACGACGAGTTCGCGACCCTGTCGGACGATGCGCTTTTGAACAACTTGGTCACGGTCGGCGCGATCGTTCTGTTCCTCTGGCTCGCGCTCCGCTCGGCGCCGCTGGTGGTGTCGGTGCTGATCACCACCTTCTCGGGGCTGATCGTGACGGCGGCGCTCGGCCTGCTGATGGTCGGCGAGCTCAATCCGATCTCCGTGGCCTTCGCCGCGCTGTTCGTCGGCCTCGGCATCGATTTCGGCATCCAGTTCTCGGTGCGCTACCGCGCCGACCGCTACGAGCAGCCGAGCCTCGAGCACGCGATCCGCGCGGCGGCGCGCGGCGTCGGCTGGTCGCTGACGCTGGCCGCCGTCTCGCTGATCGCCGGCTTCTTCGCCTTCCTCCCGACCGCGTTCCGCGGCGTGTCGGAGCTCGGTCTGATCGCCGGCGTCGGCATGGTCGTGGCCTACCTGTTCGCCATCACCTTCCTGCCGGCCCTGATCGCGGTGTTCCGACCGAAGGGCGAGAAGGTCGCCGTGGAAACGACCTGGCTCGCCGGCGTCGACCCCTGGATCATCCGCAACCGCAAGGCCGTCCTGATCGGCGTCGGCCTCGTGACGCTGGCCGGCGCGCCGCTGCTGTGGAAGCTGCCCTTCGATTCGAACCCGATGCACCTGCGCAGCCCGCACGTCGAATCGATCGCCACCTATCTCGATCTGATCAAGGATCCGGCGACGAGCCCGAACGTCGCCGACGTGCTCGCCCCGAGCGTGGACGCCGTACCGGAGATGACCAAGACGCTCGCCGCGCTGCCGCTGGCCGCCGACATCATGAGCATCGACACCTTCGTGCCGCGCGACCAGGACAAGAAGCTCGCGACCATCGCCGAGACGGCCGAACTCCTCGATCCGATCCTCAATCCCACCCGCAAGCTGCCGCCGCCGACCGATGCCGAGAACGTCAAGGCGCTGAAGGACACCGCCACGGCCCTGGCCGGCATCGCCCGCGGCGACGCGCCCGGCAACAAGACGGCCGGGCACCTCTCCGGCACGCTCGAGACGCTCGCCGCCGCGCCGCCGGCGATGCGACAGGCCGCGTCCGTCGCCGTGACGGCCGATCTCGGAACGCTCCTGACGCGCCTGCGGACCGTGCTGCACCCCGAGAAGATCACCCTCGCCAACCTGCCGCCGCAGCTGAGGGCGGAATGGGTCGCTCCCGACGGTCGCGCCCGCATCGAGGTGCATCCCAAGGGCAATTCCAACGACGACGAGGTGCTTCGCAAATTCGCGGCGGAGATCCAGAGCGTCGCGCCGCACGCGACCGGTGCGCCCATCGCCACGACCTCGTCGAGCTACACCATCCTCGGGGCGTTCGTTCAGGCGGCGGTGACCGCCCTGGTCCTGATCTTCATCATCCTGTCGGTGGCCCTGCGGAAGCCCTGGGACGTGGCGATGACGCTCGGGCCGCTGGTGCTCGCCACGCTCTGGACGCTGATGGCGCTGCACGTCGTCGGCATGCCGCTGAACTTCGCCAACATCATCGCCCTGCCGCTCATGCTCGCGGTCGGCGTCGCGTTCCACATCTACTACGTGATCGCGTGGCGGGCAGGCGTGACCGACATGCTGGCGTCGAGCCTGACGCGGGCGATCTTCTTCTCCGCGCTGACCACCGGCACCGCCTTCGGGTCGCTGGTGCTGTCGAGCCATCCCGGCACGGCGAGCATGGGCAAGCTGCTGGCCTTGTCGCTGTTCTTCACGCTGATCGCGGCCTTCTTCGTGGTCCCGGCCTTTCTCGGGCCGCCGCCGAAGCGACCCGATTCCGACCGCCCCGAAGGCGAGGAGGCAGGCCGCCTGCCCGGGTCCGGGCAGACGGTCCGCGCGGAGCCCGTCGCCGTGAAATGACGGGATCGCCGGCCCGGTCAGCGATCGTGTCGCGCGGGCACGATGAACGACACCGCATCGCAGGACACGGGAGCGCCGTCCGATCCGACGGCGCTCGCGTGATGTCGGTGAGCGGGCTTCGCGGTTCCGGTCGAGGCCGGCTTGGCCGGCGTCGCCTTGGCGGCCTTCATGAAGCAAGCTTCGACCCGCCGTTGCGTGAACCGATCGTGACGACGCGTTCATCGGCGCCAAGTACCGGAAGCGGTATCGGTATCACGATGAATGGAGGTCGATGTCGTTCGGACATCCGAGTTGTCTGGGAGAGGTTTTTTCAATCGATAGTCGAAGTCGATTCGACTGACCGGTCTGTCCGGTCGAAATCCGAAAATCCGCCGCGGACGATGTCCGCGCGCGATGCGATCTCCAGGGACGCGGCCGCGACGAGCGCATCCCGCTCCGCTTCATAGGCATAGCCCGGCGCTTCCCCCGGGAAGCCGCCCGCGGTCGCCGGGTGGGTGTAGAGTTCCGTCAGCCCCTCCGGCAGATGCGTGAGAAGGGCGGCGACGCGGGCCGGACTCATCGCGCCCGACCAGGCCAGTCCCAGCGTTCGGTCGGGGATCGTCAGACCCATCCTGCGGGCGCGCACGGCCAGCAGTGCCGCCCAGGGCGCCGTGTCGAGTGCAGCGCGCGGGTTCGCGCCGGGCTCGGCCAGCCTCAGCACCGCCCGCGGCTCGCGCGGCACCCGGATCGACCGCATCCCGTAACGCGGCCCGATCGACA
>CAZZZJ010000138.1:0-7778 GCA_964658355.1 Beijerinckiaceae bacterium | reverse complement strand
GCACGATCCCGGCCACAGCCTCGACGAGCGCATCCTGCGCGAGCAGTTCGGCTGAGCGCGCGCCGGAGCGTCGTCGAGCGCGGTGGATGCCGGCTCGGCGAAGGACTGCACTGATCCCTAAAGTTAAGGGCTTTTGCGGGTCACCCGGCGACCGAACCTGAGCCCTTCGGCCCTGAGCAGACGTTCCACCTCCGACCCAACCCGGCCGTACGAGACAACATCCGCATTGCCGAGAAGCGGACGTCAGCCCCGCTCACGCGGACGGCAAGAAATGGCCGGAAGCCGTTTGGTTAAGTCGGTAGCGCGATGCGCCAAACCGGACACGCAAGCATCGCCGCTACCATCATCCGAGACGCACGTTTTGCCGACGTTTGAATAGCTCACACGGGTTGCCGACGGAGCCGCATCCGTTTTCGCCGGCGGAAATGCAGTTCATTCGACCGCCGGGAAAACAGTCGGATATCCGACATCCCGACGGATAGGATAGATGTCTAAAAGGGTTGGGTATCCACCATTGGCTAGACACCAGAATGCGGTTGGTTGGGAAGGTGGCCAACTCGACCATTCATCCACCCCACGGTCCGACGATACGTTCCACCAGTGGTCAAGCTCTGACGGACGGTACCCACGCTCTGAGCCTGCTGCGGCCCGGACTGGATCGACAACAACACTCCCGCCGTGTTGCAAGCATCCTGTACATCGGTGAACGCCCTCTTTAGCACCGACCGGCCTTTTTCGTCGTAGACCTCGACGGGCCACACCAACCAGCTGATCTGTTGGTCGCTACGCATGAGACCTTGGGCGACCCGCTCGGCGTGTAGACACATCAGCGCTGCTAACGACAGGCGTTTACCCCTCAGATTGTGGGCAATCTTCAGGCAGCCTCCCGCTCCTCGGGTTTGAGGACTGCCTTTGCGAGAGCATCCACCATCGAGCGTTCGAGCTTGTCACCCATGCTGTAGAGGATACCGAAAGCATCCTCGGGGCTCTTGGCGTCCTTGTACGGGCGCTTTTCGATGAGGGCCGCGTAGATGTCACAGATCGTCATGAGACGTACGGGATCGGCTATCCCGTCGCCGCGCAGTCGGTCGGGATAGCCGGTGCCGTCGAGCATCTCATGGTGGTGGAGGGCCGTGTTGAGGGTGAGTTCGTCCGTCACGCCGCCGCGGACAAGGATGTCATGGCCGATGTTGGCATGGGTACGCATCACGGCCCATTCGCTGTCGTCGAGCTTGCCTGGCTTGTTCAGGATCTTCAGCGGGATGCGCCCCTTCCCGAGGTCGTGCATCAGTGCGGCGCGGATAAAGCGCTGCTGGTCGGCCTTCGGGAAGTGCAGGTTCATTGCCACGGCGGCGGCCAGTCCCGCGACCTGGAGGGAATGCTGGTAGGTGGTGTCGTCGTGGACCCAGACGCTGTCGAGCCAGCGTGCGAGGCCGCCATGCCGAATGGCATTGATGACGGGATCGACGCCCGCGTCGACGGTCGGCAGGTCGATGGCGCCGCCCGCATCGACGACCTTCAGGATGGCGCCCACCGACAAGCCGGACTTGGCGAGCCCTCGGTTGACGATCCGATCTACGATGCTTTCATCGGGATGCGTTGTATTCACGACCGCCGCCGCGAGTTTGCGCGGCGGCGTTGCGGCCGAGAGGCAGATCTTGGCGCCGACGGACTTGGCGCGCATGAAGTTGTTATCGCCTTCGTTGCCGTCGACCTTGCGCAACATGCTCATCAGCGGCGCCTCGCGCATGCGCTTGTTGCGCAGGATCTGGCGTAGGGACGTGACTGAGGCCTGACGGTTGAAGGCGATGTCCGTAACAATGCCCTCGCAGACGTCCCCGGAGAGGTCGCCGTGATCCTGGTTGCGGAAATCCGGCCCTGTCACCCGGACGTCCATGGCGATCCCAAGGGCTTCGGCTACTGCCTCGCCGCGGTCCAGTCGGTCCGTCACGAGTAGGATGTAGCCTTCCTTCATTTCGATCGCCGGTTGCCCCATCACAGCACCACATGTTCGTTGAAAGTGGTTGCGCTGAACGGAAGCTTGAACCGAACGGCGATCCCATCCGCGGTTTGTCGTACAACCGTAGCGAACCGCTTCCCGACCGTGACGGCTGACCCGAGATCAGGTCGTTCACTCGTCGTGAGTGCTGCGCCAGACATCGAAAGATCGACGATCTCTGCAACAACGGTCTGACTGTTTGGAAGCCTTACGTTGACGGCCCTCTGAGCTGGTACGATCCGAGGATCACTCCGCTGGTCGGTTGTGTCACCGGAGTGAGCACGTAGCCAAGCCAATCGATCTTCGATCCTGGTCTGACGCTCTCTGCTGGCTTCGATAAGCATAGTGAAACCGGCTGGGCTCACTTCACCAATCAGCCCAGGCACGACCCCAACGGCGTCAAGGTAGCAAGTCGCCTTCATGCCAGGCCGGACAGGTAGCATTCCACCGCGTCTCATGATTTCGAAAACTAAATTTGGTGAGATCCGGGCAACACAAAGTGCTTCGATACCGTTCTCTAAGAGAAATCTTCCTTTGGTCTCAATCATTAAGGCCACAACACGCGACTAGATTGCTATCTGCACCCTATATAGCAGGCTATAGGTTTACAAAATATCTGAGGTTGAGAAAAATGCAAAATTCGCCAGGGAGCCAACCTTATCGTGGTGCCGGCATGGTGATCGTGACCGCACCGGATCCGGCTCTGGCGAGATGCAACGGCTGCACCTGACTGGCCCCGGCGTTCTCCAACGCAGCGCGAGGCAAGTTCCAAAACGCTCAATCAGCGTGGGCGCGTTGTTCCCTTATGCGAACGGGCCCCCGCAGCCGCCACGTTGGGCGTCCGTTATTGAGGATCGGCTGCGGCTCCTTGGATGAACGAGATGGGCGCGAAGAAGTCGACTTCTCCAGTCCGCGCGAAGTTCTGCTTCCTCGATCACACGTCCCGAAAGCAGACCGGCCGAGATCCACCCGACTCGGTCATATGGCTCAAGCTCTGCGAGCGCCCGGAAGCGGACGCTATCGGGCGTTTGATTTTGACCACGTGCCGTTCGTTTTGACGCGCAGTCTGACGACGAGCCGGGGCCACTTCGTCGGAGGGCAGCCTAAGCCGCCAGCGCCCGGCGAGACCCGTAGGCGGCGAGGGCGCGAACGGTCTCGTCGAACACGGCTCGGATCTCCGAGACCTGCCGCATCGCGGGGATCGTGCCCGGCCCGCGGGCTTCGCCCTCGACGACGGCGAGCAGCCCGACCAGCCGCGTCGCGCCGACGTTCGCGCTCATCGACTTCAACCCGTGGGCGGCGCTGGCGACGATTCCGGGCTCTCCGCCCGGGACCGCGGCCTCCAGGGCGGCCATCGCGAGCGGCGCCTGCGCCGTGTAGAGGCCGAGCACCCGGGCGAGGAAGGCGCCGTCGCCCATCTCGGCGAGGCCTTCGAGCGTCTCGCTGTCGAGGAGCGCGGCGGCTTCGACCTGTGCCGTCGACGCGTCGGTCTCGATGATCCGGGGCTGAGACGCCGACGGCGCGGCGGCAGCCATGTCGGCGGCGAGGAACCTGCCCAGGACCTGCGCGAGCTGGGCCAGGGTGAAGGGCTTCGCCAGCGTCCCGTCCATGTCCGCCTCCTGCCACGCCAGCGCCCCGTCGCCGATCACGTGCGCGGTCATCGCGACGATCGGCAGGCGGCCGGTTCCGGTCTCGGCCTCGCGGCGGCGGATCGCGCGGGTTGCTTCGAACCCGTCGAGGACCGGCATGCTGCCGTCCATCAGGATCAGGTCGAAACGGCCGGCCGCGCTCGCGGCCAAAGCCTGCGCGCCGTCGCCCACCGTGATGACGTCGGTGACGCCGCAGCGCGCCAGCGCCTCGATCGCGACTTCGCGATTCACGGCGCTGTCGTCGGCCACGAGCACACGGGCATGGGGGAAGCGCGGGAGGGCGTCGTCCGGGGCGGACTGCGCCTTCGCGTTCGCCGCGAAGGGGCGGTCGGCGGCCAGCGCCGCCAGCACCGGACGCCATTCCGACTGGACCACCGGCCAGCGCAGGACCTCGTCGGCGAGCCCGGCCCGGATCGCCTGCTGCCCCGCCGGATCGCCCATCGGCGCCACGGCGACCACGCGCAGGGCGGTGTCCGGACGGCGCCCGCGCCCGAGGAGGTCGGCCGCCTCGACGATCCAGGCTGCGCGGCGCGGTGCCGCTTCGGACTGGAGGATCAGGCCCGCCTCGACGAGTCCGGCCGCGAGCGCCCTGCCCGTCGCGCCGCCGAGGCCGGCCAGCACGATGCCCTCCGGAGCGTCGCCCGAACGGCGGATCGTCTCGGCGGGCACCGGCGCCTCGATCGGGATCCGCGCCCAGAAGGTCGAGCCCTGCCCGACGCGGCTCTCCAGGCCGACGCTGCCGCCCATGGCCGCGATCAGGCGCTCGGCGATCGACAGGCCGAGGCCGGTTCCGCCGAAGCGGCGGGTGGTGGACTGGTCGGCCTGGGTGAAGGCGGTGAACACGCCCGCGATCTTGTCCTGCGGGATGCCGATGCCGGTATCCGTGACGGCGATGTCCAGGATCCGCCCGCCGTCGCGGGTCCCCATGCGGACGAGGACGTGGCCGGCTTCGGTGAACTTCAGGGCGTTGGAGACGAAGTTGCTCACCACCTGGCCCAGCCGGACCGGGTCGCCGATCATCGATGCGGGCACGTCCGCGGCCACCTCGGCGGCGAGGTCGAGGCCGGCCGTCCGGGCGCGCTCGCCGAACAGGGTGACGACCGTGTCGGCGATCTCCGCCGGGGCGATCGCGGTGCGCTCCAGTTCGAGCTTGCCCGCCTCGACCTTGGCGAAGTCGAGGATGTCGTTGATGATCGCCAGGAGCGACTGCCCCGAGCGCGCGATCACCTCGGCGTAGCGGCGCTGGCGCGGCGGCAGGTCGGTGGCGGCGAGGAGCTCGGCCATCACCAGCATGCCGTTCATCGGCGTGCGGATCTCGTGGCTCATGGTGGCGAGGAAGGTCGATTTCGCGGCGTTCGCGGCATCCGCCTGTTCCCGCGCCTCGCTGAGGTCGTGGGTGCGGACGCGGACCTCCTCCTCCAGCCCGGTGCTGTAGGCGGCGAGCTGCCGGTCTCGGGCGTTCACCGCGCCCAGCAGGTCGTTGAAGGTCTGGGCCAGCGCCCCGACCTCGTCGTCGGTGGTGACGGCGGCACGCCGGCTGTAGTCGTGGCGCGAGCGCACGGCATCCATGGTGCCCGCGAGCGCGGTGAGCGGCCGCGTCACGGCCCGCTGGAGGCGCAGGGAGACCGCGAGGCCGACGGCCACCGCGACGAGGCCCGCGAGCAGCGCGTTCAGCGCGACGCCGGCGAGGCGGTCGGCGAGGTCGCCGGTCTCCGCCACCACGACGACCCGCCCGATCTCGCGCTCGTTCTCCAGCACCGGCGCGCCGACCTTGAGCGTCCGGGTCAGCATCAGCGCCAGCAGCGACGGCTTCTCGACGGCGTCCAGGTCGATGTCGTCGGACAGCCTGAGCCCGATGCCCTGCTCGCCGAGGATGCTGCCGTCGGGACGCAGCAGGGCGGCGTAGACGAACGATTTGTCGCGCGCGATCGCCCGCAGCGTGGTGTCGGCGGCGTCCGCGTCGTCGGCGGCGACGGCGATCGCGCCGCCATGGGCCAACACCCGCGCGACCGCGCGCAGCGCGTCGCCCTTGTCGACCCCATAGCGGTCGACCTCCCGCCAGACCGAGAGGGCCGTCGCGACGAGCAGCGCCATCGCGACGGCGCCGATCACCGCCCAGGCGACGCGGCCCGCCAGGGACCGCCGCGGATCCAATCCCTTCAAACGCATCGCGCGCCGGCCCTTCTCGATGATCGCGTCCGCGGAGGTCGTGTCACGCGGCCAGGCGCTGGCATTGGCGTTCGACGTCGCCCCAGCCGGCGAGGAACGCCGCGACGCAGGCCGGATCGAAATGCGAACCCGCGGTCTCGGACAGGAGCGCCTTCGCCTTCTCGAGCGGCCACGCCGTCTTGTACGGGCGCTCCGAGACCAGGGCGTCGAAGACGTCGGCCACGGCGACGATGCGACCGCAGAGCGGGATCGCCTCGCCCGCGAGGCCGGCCGGGTATCCGGTCCCGTCCCAGCGCTCGTGATGGCTCGCGGCGATCTCGGCGGCGAGCCGCACCACGTTCGACGTGCTGCCTTCGAGGATGCGGCGGCCGCGCTCGGCGTGCTTCTCCATCTCGCTGCGCTCGTCCGCCGAGAGCGCCCCCTGCTTGAGCAGGATCGCATCGGGCACGCCGATCTTGCCGACGTCGTGCATGGTCGAGGCGAGGCTCAGGATCCGGCACTCCGCGTCGTCGAACCCGAGGTTCTTCGCGATGATGCCGACATAGGTCGAGACCCGCGCGATGTGATTGCCGGTGTCGCTGTCGCGGTGCTCGGCCGCGCGCATCAGGAGGTCGATGATCTCGCGCTCGCGCGCCTCGATCACCGACACGGCGGCGGCGACCTCGCGTGCCAGCCACGCCGCGCGGTCCTGCTCCTGGCGATGGGCGAGGCTGATCTTCATCAGGTTGGTGACGCGCGCCCGGATCTCGGCCGGGTCGAACGGCTTTCCGAGGAAGTCGGTGGCGCCGGCATCGAGCGCCTGCCGGCGGATCGCGCGCTGGTCCATGCTCGTCACCATGACGACCGGCACGTGCGCGAAGCCGGCCACGCCGCGTGCGGCCGCGATGAAGTCGATCCCGGTCATCCCGGGCATGTCGTAATCGGTGATCGCGATGCCGATCCGCTCGACGTTGGCGCGCAGGAACGCCAGCGCCGCGACCGGGCAGGTGAACTCCACCGGCTCGCAGTCGGGCACCGGCTTGAGCGCCTGGACGACGAGCAGGTTGTTCAGTTCCGCGTCGTCGAGGATCAAGGCGAGCATGGCGCTCCCTCCCGTTTGCGGTGAAGGCGTCGGGTGCTCATTGCGTCAGCAGCAGGCGGCCGGAGACCGGGCCGACGCCCTTCGGCACGGGCACGCTGGTCGCGCCGTAATTCGCGTTGAGGACGAGGTTCGGGCCTTCGTAGAGGTTGATCTGCTGGGCCACGATCACGGTGTAGGCCGACTGGTCGGCCACGGGCTTGGTCGCGTCGATCACCAGGCGGCCCGCCGGCAGGTAGATCGTGCCGAGCATGGTGCGGGCGTTGTCGCTGATGATGCGGTAGGTCCGAACGGGCTTGGTGTAGGCGAGCGGGGGCGGTGTCGGCGTGATGATGTCCCCGAGCAGCGTGTCGACGAGGGCCGTGGGATCGATCGGGAGTGCGACCGCGCGGTCCTCCGACATGAGCAGGCCGGCCATGGTTCCGGTCGTCGGCGCGGTGAGGCTGATGGTGGTCTTCTTGTCGAAGACCAGGCCGCCGTTGTTTCCCGTGAAGTAGAACGCCACGTCGGTGCCGGTCAGGGTCGCCTTCTTGTCGACGACCAGCGGACCGTCTTTCATCACGTAGATGCCGGGCTTCAGGGTGACGACCGCGTTCTTGGTGATGTGCAGGCCGGCGCAGTAGGTGCCCGGCTCCAGCGTCATGTCCGCGTCGATCGTCTTCATGGCGAGGACGTTGAGCAGGTTCAGGGGGAACGGCAGCGTCATGCAGGCGCCGATCGGTGGCGCCGCGCGGTCCTTCAGCGGGTCGTCGATCACCGGGCAGCCGGTCTGCGGCGTCGGGCTGAAGTTCGCCCGCACGCCGAGGTAGCCGCCGGCCGAGCAGATCGTCTGCGCCTTGGCGATCGCGTTCTGCTGCCCGACCATGCCGGTCGGAGAGAGGGA
>CAZZZJ010000137.1:1554-7827 GCA_964658355.1 Beijerinckiaceae bacterium | reverse complement strand
GGGATCGCCGTCGAAGCTGCGTGGCGCTCCGTTCACCGTCAGTTTGATCATTCGCCAGGGTCCTGTCTGAACGCGGATCGCGTCGGGACGGCTCGACGGCTCGGCTGGGGCGCGAGGCCTGCCGAACCGCGACGCCCCCCGGGTCCGCACGTCGTTCTCAGAATGAATTCAATCTACGGCATGCCCGCTCCGCGGTGCAACGCGGGCAAACGACCGCACGGACCGCCAGCCCGGCGCTCGGGGCATGCCGTGTGCGGTGGCGCACGCGGAACGGCCGGCATCGAGGCATCTGGCTAAAACGGCGTCGCTCCGGACATTATACCTACCATCATCGCCGGGAGCGCCTCTGGACTCCGCATGACGACGAGACGCTTCCCCGGGGCCGATCCGCATGCGCGCGCCGCCGCGGACCATGGGACCGTCATCGAACCGGTCGCGGGCACGTTTCGTGGGTCGGGCGCGGCGCGATCGGACGCGCCGCCGCCGGTCGACCTCGAGGCGCTGTGCGCCGTCACGGCCGCGATGCCGCCGCAGGCCGAAGCGGCGGCGGCGTTCATCCGCGCCATGCGGGACGACGAACGATACTGAGCGTTCGCCCGCTTCGCCTGTCCGACTCGCCCCCTCATCCTGGGGCGCCGCGTGAGCGGCCTCGAAGGAGGCTTCCAGGGATCGCGCAGGCACCTTCGGGCGAGTCCGTTCGTGCGGACGAACCGTTCCTGTGCGGACGGCCAGGTCGCGGAGATCGGATGGGATCTCAGACCGTGACCTGCGTCCCCACCTCCACCACCCGCCCCGTCGGGATCTGGAAGAAGTCCGTCGCGTCGTTGGCGTTCTTGGCCAGCGTGATGAAGATCCGATCCTGCCAGAGCGGCATCCCGGAATGCGCCGCCGGGCGGATCGAGCGGCGCGAGAGGAAGAACGAGGTCGCCATGATGTCGAACTTGAAGCCCTGCTTGCGCAGCAGCACGAGGGTCTTGGGAATGTTCGGCGTCTCCATGTAGCCGAACTTCATCACGACCTTGAAGAAGCCCGGCCCGATCGGCTCCAGCCGCACCCGGTCCGGCTCGTTGGCGCGGGGCGTGTCGACGGTCTCCACCGTGAGGATGACGTTCTTCTCGTGCAGCACCTTGTTGTGCTTGAGGTTGTGCAGCAATGCAGCCGGCGCGATCTCGGGATCGCTGGTCAGGAACACCGCGGTGCCGCGCACGTGGTGCGGCGGGCTCTTCTCCAGCATGCCGACCAGTTCGAGGATCGGCACGTCGGTCTTGCGGGTCTTGTTGAACAGGATTGTGACGCCGCGCACCCAGGTCCACATCAGCACGATCAGGCCGGCGGCGAGCAGGAGCGGCACGTAGCCACCTTCGAACACCTTGAACAGGTTCGAGAGCAGGAACAGGAACTCGATCACGATGAACGGCAGCATCAGCGCGGCCGCCGCCACCGGCGACCAGCGCCACAGCCGCCAGACCACGAGGAAGGTCATGCTCGCGGTGAGCAGCATCGTGCCGGTGACCGCGATGCCGTAGGCCGAGGCCAGGGCCGAGGAGGAGCGGAAGACGATCGCCAGCACCACCACGCCGATCATCAGCAGCACGTTGATCTGCGGCAGGAAGATCTGCCCGGAATGCGATTCGGAGGTGTGGCGGATCTCGAGGCGCGGCAGCAATCCGAGCTGGATCGCCTGCCGGGACAGGGAGAACGCACCGGTGATGACCGCTTGGCTCGCGGTGACGGTGGCGAGCGTCGCCAGGATCACCATCGGCAGCAGCGCCCATTCGGGGAGGAGCTGGAAGAACGGATCGGTGGTGTCGGGCTTCTCCAGCACCAGCGCCGCCTGGCCGAGATAGTTCAGCGCCAGCGACGGGAACACGAGCCCGAGCCACGCGATCTGGATCGGCCGCCGGCCGAAATGGCCGAGATCGGCGAACAGCGCCTCCGCGCCGGTGACGGCCAGGAACACCGCACCGAGCGCCACCAGGGCGCCGGTTCCGTGGCCGAGCAGGTAGTGCACGGCGTACCACGGGTTGAGCGCCCGGAAGACGCCGAGGTTGCCGAGGATGTGCGGAACGGCCGCGAGCGCCAGCGCCAGGAACCACACCACCATCACCGGCCCGAAGAAGGCCGCGACCTTGCCGGTGCCGCGGCTCTGCACGAGGAACAGGGCGAGGATGATCGCCACGGTGATCGGCAGCACCGAACCCTCGAAGGCCGGTGTGACGAGCTTCAGGCCCTCCACCGCCGAGAGCACCGAGATCGCCGGGGTGATCACCGCGTCGCCGTAGAACAGGGCGGCGCCGAGCAGGCCCAGCACGAACACGATCCGCGAGCCGCCGAGCGCCTTCCGCGCCAGCGCCATCAGCGAGAGGATGCCGCCCTCGCCGTTGTTGTCCATGCGCAGCAGGATCGCGACGTACTTCACCGTCACGATCAGGAACAGCGCCCACAGGATCAGCGAGGCGGTGCCCAGCACCTCCTCGGGCAGCAGGATGTTGTCGTAGCGGGCCGGCACCAGCGCCTCGCGGAAGGCGTAGAGCGGGCTGGTGCCGATGTCGCCGTAGACCACGCCGACCGAGCCGACGGCGAGCGTCCAGAGGCCCGGCGATGCGTGGCCGCCGGACTCGGACGTATCGAGGGCGCCGGCCGGGACCGTCGCGGCCTCGGGAACGCGGACCGCGGGGCCCTCGGTCGGTTTGTCCGCGGCGTCGGGCTGAGCGGCCGGGCCGCTCGGTGTCGTGGATGATGTCATCGGATGTGATCGAAGTTCAGGCCTGCCCGGTGGGTCGCGGGACGACTCGTCGATGGCCCGACCGATGGGAACGATCGGGATGCGAGAAGCCGGTCGGCCTGCGGGCCGGGCCGAGCGGCCTGCGGTCCGAGGGATCGTGGTGCCCTGCTATCACGCTCCCGTCCGAGCGGAAACAGCGACCTCCGGCACGGCTGTGCGCCGTCCCGGACATGCCGACACGACCCGCGAGACGTCCGCCCCCGCCGCACGACGTGGCCGCGGGATATCCCGAGGTGCGGAATCCGAATCTGCGCAATCCTCGACACCTTCGAAAGGCAGACCGGGTTTTGGAGAACGAACGGGGCGTCTCAACCTTTCGATCACGAAATTCCGACAGACTGACCCGATCGAGTCTCGCCGTGCCCGGTCCCGAGCGTCGCGTCGGCATTCCGGCGCACCCGCAAGTCCGCTCGATAGGAGGACCTGATGGCCAAGTGGATTCCTGGTGTCGCCACCTTCGGGCTGATCTGCCTGATGGTCCTTCCGGCACCCGGGATCTGGGGCGTGCTGATCGGTGGGATCTGCGTCGTCGCAATCATCGGCAGCGTCCTCATGTGGGCGCTCGACGCGGTGCTGTCGCGCGGGCTCGCCCGATTCGCGCGGTGGCGCACGCGGCGCCCGGTCGCGCCCCGGCGCGCCAGGCACGCGGGGTCCGGCATGGCGAAGCGCGTCCCGACCCAGAAGATTGCGGGCAAGCGGGCCTGAGGTTTCGGGACCCGGCCGGATCGAGGGCGCCCGGCCGAACCCGATGGGATCTACTCCGCGGCGCTGCGCGCGGGGGACCCGTTGCCCTGACCGAAGCGGCGTTCGATGTAGTCGATCACCACCGTCTCGAAGTCCTTGGCGAGCGTCGCGCCGCGGAGCGTCATCGCCTTCTTGCCGTCGATGAAGACGGGCGCGGTCGGGGTCTCGCCGGTGCCGGGGAGCGAGATGCCGATATCGGCGTGCTTCGATTCGCCGGGGCCGTTGACGATGCAGCCCATCACCGCGACGTTCAGCCCCTCCACGCCCGGATAGGTCTTCTTCCATTCCGGCATCGAGGTGACGATCCAGTTCTGGATGTCGCGGGCGAGTTCCTGGAAGGTGGTCGAGGTGGTGCGACCGCAGCCGGGGCAGGCGGCGACCATCGGCACGAAGGTGCGGAAGCCCATGGTCTGCAGCAGTTCCTGACTGGCCTTCACCTCGACGGTGCGGTCGCCGCCGGGCTCGGGTGTCAGCGAGTAGCGGATCGTGTCGCCGATGCCTTCCTGAAGCAGGACGCCGATGGCGGCCGATGCGGCGACGAGCCCCTTCGAGCCCATGCCGGCCTCGGTGAGCCCGAGGTGGATCGCGTAATCCGAGCGGCGGGCGACCTCGCGGTAGACCGCGATCAGGTCCTGCACCGCCGAGACCTTGGCCGAAAGGATGATGCGGTCTTTCGGCAGTCCGAGCTCCACGGCGCGCTCGGCCGAGGAGAGCGCGGACTGCACCATCGCCTCGCGCATCACCGCACGCGCGTCGATCGGGCGGGGAAGCTTGGCGTTCTCGTCCATCAGGTGCGTGAGCAGCGCCTCGTCGAGGGAGCCCCAGTTCGCGCCGATGCGCACGGTCTTCCCGTAGCGCATCGCCTGCTCGATGATCGTCGAGAACTGGACGTCCTTCTTCTCCTTGAAGCCGACGTTGCCCGGGTTGATCCGGTACTTCGCCAGGGCCTCGGCGCAGGCCGGATGGTCGGAGAGCAGCTTGTGGCCGATGTAGTGGAAGTCGCCGACCAGCGGCACGTGGCAGCCGATGCGGTCGAGGCGCTCGCGGACCTTCGGGACGGCGGCGGCGGCCTCCTCGCGGTCGACGGTGATGCGGACCAGCTCCGAGCCGGCTCGGGCGAGCTGGGCGACCTGCGCCACCGTGGCGTCGATGTCCGCGGTGTCGGTGTTGGTCATCGACTGGACGACGACCGGTGCGCCGCCGCCGACGATCACCGCGCCCTCGCCGTCGCCGACGCGCACGCCGACGGTGCGGTGCCGCGGGGCCGGCCCGGCGATCTCCGGTCCGGTCAGGCCCGCGGCCTGCGCGGCGAGCGGATTCTGGTCGAGGCTGGCGGCTTGCATGGCTTCCATCGTGGACCTTCGCTCAAGGCCTGGTGTTTCGCGGGGGCGAACGGCTGGCAGCGCTCTGCTCGGCACGCGACCACGTTACGCAATCGATCGTTTAGCTGCGATTGACGCGAGGCCGCGTCAATCCTGCGGCGACGCATGTCTGCGCCGCGCGTGTCATGTCGCATCCGCCTCGCGATGTCGAGTTCGCGCATGCCACGGGCAGCCGCCCTCGTCGCGTCGGCGTCTCCGATAAGCGTTTTCCGCCAACGGGATCCCGCCTTCCCGGTGCGTGGGCCGCGCATGCCGCTTTCTGCCGGACGGGCGGGGTGAGGGCCATCGGGCGAGGCCGATTCGCGGAACCGGAGAGCGCCGGCCACGCTTGCGCGATTGCCGCATCCGCAGAAGAATGCTGCAGTGCGAACGTTGATACCGCAACGCAACATACCATCTCGAGGCGATGATGATGCTGATCTCAAAGCCCTCCGACGATCGACCCGAGCCGGCCAACCCGGCCACCGCCGTCCCGGAGCCGGTCTCCGACGGCATCGCCGATCGTCCCTCCGCTCATGCCTCGCACCATGTGCTCGCAGGGGCGCGGGCGGAGAAGAACGTCGCGCTCGCGCTTCAGGGCGGCGGCGCGCACGGCGCCTTCACCTGGGGCGTCCTCGACGCGCTGATCGAGGACGGCCGCCTGGGCTTCGAGGCGGTGACGGGCGCGAGCGCCGGCGCGATGAACGCCGTGGTGATGATCGACGGCTGGCTCGAGGGTGGGCCGGAGGGCGCGCGCGCCGGGCTCGAGCGGTTCTGGCGCGAGGTCAGCCTCGACGGGGACTTCTCGCCGGGCCAGCGCAGCCTCTTCCACGGGATGTTCGGCGCGCTGAAGGGCAACCCGGTGCTGGAATTCTGGTCGAAGGTGCTGACCCCGAGCCCCTACGTCTCGAACCCGCTCAACATCAACCCGCTGCGCAAGGCACTTGCCGCCCAGGTCGATTTCGAGCGCCTGCGCGAATCGCACACCGCCGGCGTGTTCGTTTCGGCCACCAACGTCTGGACCGGTAAGCTCGCGGTGTTCGAGCGCGAGCGCCTCACGGTCGACCACCTGATGGCCTCGGCCTGCCTGCCCACGGTGTTCCAGGCGGTGGAGATCGATGGCGTGCCCTACTGGGACGGCGGCTACCTCGGCAACCCGCCGCTCTATCCGCTGCATCGCGGCGCGGTGACCCGCGACATCATCCTGGTGCAGATCAACCCGGTCGAGCGCCGCGAGACCCCGCGGACCGAGAAGGAGATCCAGGATCGCCTGAACGAGATCACCTTCAACGCCAACCTGATGCGCGAATTGCGCGCCATCGACTTCGTCGACGGGCTGATCGAGGAGGGCGTGCTCGGCCAGGGCCAGTACCAGCGGGTGCT
>CAZZZJ010000137.1:0-1454 GCA_964658355.1 Beijerinckiaceae bacterium | reverse complement strand
CATGATCGCCGACAAGACCAAGCGCCCCGACATCGTCGACCTCCTGGTGCCGCTGCGGCGCTACGCGCGCTCGCTCACCCGCGACGCCCTGCGCGCAGACGACCTCGTCCACGACACGCTCGTGCGGGCGCTCGAGGCGGAGGGCAGCCTCAGGCCCAACACCAACCTGCGCACCTGGATGATGACGGTGCTGCACAACGTCTTCATCGACGACCAGCGCCGCAAGCGCGTCGAGACGCGCCACGCCGACGTGCTGGTGCAGATGCATGAGGAGGTGGCGCTGCCGGCACAGGAGGGGCAGGTGCGCCTCGCCCAGATCCGCCGCGCGTTCCTGACGCTTCCCGAGGAGCAGCGCGCCGCCCTCCACCTCGTGACCCTCGAAGGCATGGCCTATGCCGACGCCGCGGCGGTGCTCGGCATCCCGATCGGCACGCTGATGTCGCGCCTCGGGCGCGGCCGGGCCGCGCTCCGCGCCTTCGAGGACGGCGACGGTGCCGTGCGCAAGGCTGCCGAATCGCCCGACGGACCCCGCCCGCGCGCGATGGACAGGCCCGGCCTGCGCCTCGTCACCCGGGACGGCCGCACCGAGGGTCCGGGCGACGCCCCCTTTGCCCGCCGCGCCGTCGGAGATTTCTGACGGCGCGGAGCGAGACGACGACGGATACCGAGAGCGTTTTCAAGCGAGGCGGCTGCCGGCTCGCGTGTGGAAGGCGCTCCAGGCGACAGGACGAACCCGCGATGACCGATCCGATTGCAGACACCGACCTCATCGCCTTCGTCGACGGGCAGCTCGACGTGATGCGCCGCCTCGACGTCGAGGCGTACCTGGCCGGCCACCCCGACGTCGCGGCCAAGGTGATGGCTGAGATGCACGACCGCGATGCGCTGCGGGAATCCTTCGCGGCGTCGCCAGGCCCGGGGCCGGACCGCCTGCGCACGGCCGCCCGCCGCCTCGATCGGCAGATGCGCTGGAGCCGCGTCGCGTCGCGCTTCAAGCGGGCCGCGGCGATCGCGGTGCTCGTCGGCGCGGGCTGGCTCGCGCACAGCGAGGTCGGGCAGTTCGGCGTGCCCGACACCTTTGCCTCCCCCGTCGACCCGGCGCTGGTCGCCGACGCGCAGCAGGCCCGCGCGGTGGCTGAGCTTCGCACCCGCATCGGCGCCCAGGGCGTGCCGGCCTACGACCGGGCCCGGCTCGCGGCGGCGACCGGCATCGCGCTCCCCGCCGTCCCCGAGGGCTGGACCGTGCGCGACGTGCAGGTGTTTCCTGCCCGCAGCGGCACCGGGATCGAAGTGGCGTTCGTCGCCGGCGATCTCGGCGAGGTCTCGCTGTTCGCCACCCGTCGCCGCGCGGCCGGTCTCCCCGTCGCGGCAAATCCTGCCACCGAAGTGGCGGATGCCGGCGACGGCGCCACGCTGGCCTGGAGCACCGGCGATTCGGCCTACGCCGTCAGCGG
>CAZZZJ010000136.1:0-7830 GCA_964658355.1 Beijerinckiaceae bacterium | reverse complement strand
AGGCCATCGGCGGTGCGAAGGACGACATCCTGCACGGCCAGGACCTGGACAACGTGCTGATCGGCAACGGGGGCAACGACGTGCTCTTCGGTCATGCCGGCAACGATCTTCTCGACGGCGGGTCGGGAAGCGATCGGCTCGACGGCGGAGCGGGGAACGACCAAGCCCGCTTCTCGGGACGGAGTCAGGACTACGCGATCGTCTACGACGCGACGACCAGCGAATCCGCTTTCGCGATCGAGCACCGCGCCTCGGGCGACATCGATACGCTGATCTCGATCGAGTTCCTGGCCTTCAAAGACACCGTACTCGGTTCGCACAACCTCTTCGCCAACCTCGCAGCGCAGTTCGGGTCGATCGCCTCCGATAACCAGGCTACGTATCAGATGGCCCTCTCGGCGAAGGCGGACGACCCGATCCAGACGGATGTCCCCGACATCGACGGTGCGTTCACCGCCAGCGCCCAGGTCGTCTTCGCCGATCTCGACGGGGGCTCCCGGCAGCGGGTGTTCGATCTCGGCAACGGCCCGGGCCGCGACGACATCCTTCTCAGTCAGGTCGGCAACGGCGACGACATGGCGTTCGAGATCCTAACGGGCTCGACAAAGCACCGCATCGCCGCACTGGACACGATTGTCGAGGGCGAGACCGCGAAGTGGCGGGCCAGCGTCGACAGCGGCGGCATGATGCGCCTGTACAAGAACGATCATCTGGTCGTCGAGGGATAGGGAGCCGTACCGCTCGACGTCGAGCGCGCCAGCGATCTGATCGGTCATTCGAACTGTGAGTGGGCCACGCCGCTGGCCGGTAAGGTCAGCGACCTGTTCTTCGTCTGAACATCGCCATCGCCACGAAAGCATCTTCCGTGACCTCCGGATCATGGAAAATGCGTCATACCTTGTGTGGCCGCGGTTTTTTCGCGCCGAACCGTCGACCACGCCGCCGGAAAATGATTTGGACAGAGATGTTGTTATGAAAAGTCGGGATTCGGTCGAGTTGGTCTCTACCTTGGCGCAGTGTCGCACGGCGTTCTTCGGGGTGGCGGCGATGAGCGGGCTGGTCAACGTACTCTACCTCACGGGCTCCTTCTTCATGCTCGAGGTCTACGACCGCGTCATCCCGAGCCGCTCCGTGCCCACCCTCGTCGGGCTCTGCGTGCTTGCCCTCGTACTCTACGCCTTCCAGGGGGCGCTCGAGACCCTGCGCGCCCGCGTCCTCGCCCGCATTGGCGCGGCGCTCGACGAGGCGCTCAGCGGTCGCGTCTTCGACATCGTGGTGCGCGCGCCCCTCAAGGGCGCAGCCCCCGGCGACGGCCTCCTGCCCCTGCGCGATCTCGATGCCCTGCGCGCCTTTCTCGGCGGCGCGGGCCCCTCCGCCTTCTTCGATCTGCCCTGGATGCCGATCTACTTGGCGATCTGCTTCCTGTTCCATCCTCTCATCGGCGTCGCCGCGCTCGCCGGTGCCGCGGTGCTGGCCACGCTGGGCCTGCTCACCGACCGCGCCACGCGCGAGCACATCCAGACCGCCACCAGCCATGGGCTGCGCCGCAACGGCCTGGCCGAGGCCGGGCGGCGTAACGCCGAGGTGCTGGCCGCGATGGGCATGCAGGCGCGCTTCGCCACCCGCTGGGGGCTGGCCAACGGCGACTACATGCAGGCCCAGCAGCGCGCCTCCGACATCGCCGGGGGTTTCGGCGCCGTATCCAAAGTCTTCCGCATGGCCCTGCAATCGGGCGTGCTGGCGCTCGGCGCTTACCTGGTCATCAACGGCCAAGCCAGTGCGGGCATCATCATCGCAAGCTCCATCCTGGTGGCGCGGGCACTCGCCCCGGCCGAGCTCGCCATCGCCAGCTGGAAGGGCTTCGTTCAGGCCCGGCAGAGCTGGGCTCGCCTGTCCGACCTCTTCGCCCGCATGCCCGAGGCCGCCCGGCCCCATGCACTGCCCGCACCTGCCCGCGCCCTCCAGGTGGAGAGCCTGGGCGTGGCGCCCCCCGGCAGCCCGCGCCTTGTGGTGCAGGATGTCAGCCTCAGCCTCAAAGCCGGCCAGGGCCTCGGCATCATCGGCCCCTCGGCGTCGGGCAAGTCGAGCCTGGTGCGGGCGCTGGTGGGCGTCTGGCCGGCTCAGCGCGGCAAGGTCCGCCTCGACGGCGCGGCCCTCGACCAATGGTCCGCCGATGATCTCGGGCCGCATATCGGTTTCCTGCCCCAGGAGATCGAGTTGTTCGCCGGCACGATCGCCGAGAACATCGCCCGCTTCGATCCGGCCGCCACGGCCGAGGCAGTGATCGCGGCCGCGCGCGCAGGCGGCGTGCACGAGCTGATCCTGCGGCTTTCGGAGGGCTACGACACGCGCATCGGCGACGGCGGGGCGGGGTTGTCCGCTGGCCAGCGCCAGCGGGTCGGGCTGGCCCGCGCCCTCTACGGCGATCCCTTCCTCGTCATCCTCGACGAGCCCAACGCCAACCTCGATGCGGAGGGCGAGACCGCACTGACGGGGGCCATCTTCGGGGTTCGCCAGCGGGGCGGCATCTGCGTGGTCATCGCGCACCGGCCTTCGGCGCTCGCGGCCGTCGATCTCATCCTGATGATGGCCGAAGGCCGCGCCCAGGCCTTCGGGCCCAAGGACGAAACCCTGAAGCGCGTGCTGCGTCCGACCTCCGTGCCTGCCGAGAACCGCCCCGGCAAGGCCTATCCCGCCCCCGGCTCCGCGAAGCCGGGCACCTTGCAGGAACGCGCCTGATGATCCTCGCCCTCGATGCCTCCGGGCCTCCCGCCTTTGCCGCCCGGCGTCCGGCCGCCCATGGCTCCATCCGCCGCCACCTCGCGCTGAGCTCAGGCTTGTGCGTGCTTCTGGTCGCGGGTGTGGGCGGCTGGGCCACCTTCACTCAGATCTCCGGCGCAGTGATCGCGCCCGGCCAGCTCGTGGTCGAGTCCGAGGTCAAGAAGGTCCAGCACCCCACCGGCGGCGTGGTGGGCGAACTCCTCGTGCGCGAGGGCTCCCGGGTGCGGGCCGGCGACGTGCTTATTCGCCTCGATGAGACGCAGGTGCGGGCCAACCTCGACATCGTCCTGAAGGCCATGGACGAACTCGCGGCGCGGCGCGCCCGCGACGAGGCCGAGCGCGACGGGGCCACCGCCATCACCTTCCCGCCCGATCTCCTGGCGCGTCGAGCGAGCGACCCCGCCGTGGCCCATCTCATCGAAGGCGAGACCCGGTTGTTCGTCTCTCGCGTCGCGGGCCGCGCGGGCCAGAAGGCGCAATTGCGCGAGCGCGTGCTGCAGCTGCGCGAAGAGATCAAGGGCCTCACCGAGCAGGTCGCCGCCAAGGCGCGCGAGGTCGGCTTCATCACGGGTGAGCTCGAGGGCGTGCGTGGGCTCTACGCCAAGAACTTGGTGCCGCTGGCGCGCGTCAACGCCCTGGAGCGGGACGCGGCCCGCCTCGACGGCGAGCGCGGCCAGCTCGTCGCCGCGACCGCTTCCGCGCGCGGCAAGATCGCCGAGACCGAATTGCAGATCCTGCAGATCGACGGCGACATGCGCACCGAGACGAGCAAGGATCTCGCCGAGATCCGGGGCAAGTGGTCGGAGTATCGGGAAAAGCGGGTCGCGGCCGAGGACCAGTTGCGGCGCGTCGAGATGCGCAGCCCGCAAGCCGGCATCGTGCATCAGATGATCGTGCACACGGTCGGCGGGTTGGTGACGCCTTCCGAGCCCGCCATGCTGATCGTGCCGGAGGCCGATCAACTCGCGGTGGAGGTCAAGATCGCCCCCCAGGACATCGACAACGTGCGCCTGGACCAGCCGGCGGTCCTCCGCTTTCCCGCCTTCAACCAGCGTGTCACGCCGGAGATCGAAGGGGTCGTCAGCCGCGTCTCGGCGGACGTGAGCACCGACCCGAAATCGGGCCTGAGCTACTACGTAGCCCGCATCCGCCTGCCCGACGACCAGCGCCAGCGCCTCGGCCCCGCCCGCCTCATGCCAGGCATGCCCGTCGAGAGCTTCGTGCAACTCGGCGACCGATCCGTCCTCAGCTACCTCGTCAAGCCCCTCTCCGATCAGATCGCGAAAGCATGGCGGGAGCGGTGACGATGCTGGAGATCCTTTATTTATTGATCGTTTGAGGACCGAACGTCTCGATTTGCGTTATTGCACAGATGAAAACTTTTCAAAATTTAAGTACTTAACCTGAAAATAAATCGATCTATAAATAATTGAATCGAATTATATTAATTAGAACCTGATGAAAACGTACGCGGCTGGATGGGCAGACGATCTGGATAGGCAGAGTTCGCGTATCTAATTTTGCAAATCAAACTACTCGGTGAGTGCCGGGATCGAGCGCGGGACAGGAGATGGTAAAGATGTAAATATCGATAAGATCTGCGTTTTTTTAGATTTGATAGAACCGTCTCGAAATGATAAATCTTATAATTAATTTCGTATATCCATAACTTATATTTTGATTTGACCGATAAAAAATTGTAAAAAGGAATGGTTAATTATTTGCCGATAACTCTACCGGCAGGCAAATTGTTGGTCCGGCCATGAACGGTAGCATTTCGGATGTGGGCGGCTTGCTCGTGGCGACGGCGCTCGGCGCGCCGCTGATCCTGCTGCCGGGTTACTCCCTCGGCTGCCTGACCGGCGTTCTCGGGTTTCGTAACCTTCCCCTCAGTCGCAGTCTTCTCTGCGCCGCCTTTCTCGGGATAGGCCTTCTGCCCGCCCTCGACAGCCTGCTGATCCAGGCTGCGAACCTGATGACCGCGCTGCTGGCGAACCTCATGCTGGGGCTCCCGGCCCTTGTTCCATTGGCGCAGATGCGCCGGGGCCGGGGCGATTGGGCGGCGGTAACGCTGATCCTGCTCTGGCTCGGGCTCGTGATCTTTGCGTTGATCGATCTCGACACCGGGACCGCGCTCTACCAATCCGTCGTCGTCATCGATCTCGTCAAGCATGCTGCGCTCACCCGCTCGATCGTCGAGAACGGACTGCCGCTGGTCGATCCGTTCTTCGCACGTCCTGAGCCAGCTGGTTACTACTACTACTTCTATACGCTCTGTGCCGTGATCGATCGGGCAGGCGGTACCTTCGTCGATGGGCGATGCGCTTTCGCGGGGTCGGCGTTCTGGACGGGAATCGCGCTGGCCGGCTTGCTGGAGCGGCTGCTCGCGGCGATCGGCCTCGTGCGCACGGCAGCGTCTCGAGACGTCCGCCTGGCGACGATGCTGCTATTGCCGGCGGCCGGACTCGACATCCTCCTGGTCGTCGCGACGCGCATCGCCACCGGCATCTGGCTGCCGATCCCGGAATGGGTGAACGAACAGGTCCTCAACCTGCCGGGTTCGCTGATCTGGGTCCCGCATCACGTCGCGGCGACCCTCGCGGCTTGGCTCGGCCTCCTGGCCCTGGCCGAAGCCGCGGACGGCGACCGTCCGGGACGGTGGGCGCAGGCAGGTACGATCGCAGTGGCCGGAATGGCCTTTGCCGCATGCGCGGGCTTATCGATCTGGGTGTGCTTTGGTGCGGTGGCCGCGGCGGGCATCTGGCTGGCGCTGCTCACCATCGAGCGACGTTGGTCCGATGCAAGCCGGCTCGCGGCGGCGGGCGTTTGCGCCGGCGTCCTCGCCGCACCCTACCTGCGCAGCACCTTGGCGAACCGGTCTGATCCCGGACAGGCCGTCGCGATCGCGGTGAGAAGTTTCGGTCCGCTCGAGGGTGTCGCCGACGAGCCCATTCAGAGCTTGCTTCGACTGATTTGTCTGCCGGTCAATTACGGTCTCGCCTTCGGCGTTTTCGCGGCCGGGGGTCTCCTGTTCTGGACCATCGTCCCGCGTCAGGAGGCGCATGCCCGCGAGGCGGGACGATTGCTGAGCATCGTCGCGGCAGCGGCTTTGCTGATCGGCGGGTTCCTGCGTTCGACGATCCTCAACAACGACCTGGGCTGGCGCGTGGTCTTGCTTGCGCAGGTCGCAGCGTTGGTTTGGACCATCGTGGTCCTAGTGCGCCTCACGGAAGCCGCGGGGCGGATCCGCCTGCCTGGATTGCTGGTCGCGCCGCTCCTGCTCGGATACGCGACGACGCTGTACGGCTTCGCCGGCATGCGGGCCTACCCGGCGGCCGCCCATCCGGGCTTCACGCACATCAACGGCCAGCCCGCGATCGATCGAGATCTACGAGAGGCCTATGTCTGGGCTGGCACGCACCTTCCCCATAACCTCGTCTTGCAGCACGATCCGTCGGTGCGGCGCGCTTTCGACTTCGGTCTCTACGGGATGCAGCGCGTCGGCGTCGCAGACCCGAAGGCGCAGTTGTTCGGCGCCTCGGCCGAAGCGGTTGCGACGCGGATCGCTCAGGTCTCGCCGATCTTCGGCGCGACCCCGACCGGCCGTGAGGTGCGTCGCCGGGCCCTCCAGGCCGGCATCGATGCTTTGATCGTCACCGAACGGGACGCGGAGTGGCGTCGACCGGATTCGTGGGTCTGGCGCGGCCATCCGATCTATGCCGGGCCGCGCGTCCGGATCCTGCGTGTGGAGGACTTGGATGACTGAGGTCGCTGCGAGGCGCCCAGGCACGCTCGGCTGGATTGCGGCCCAAGCGGCATTTCACGCGGCCGCGCTCACGTTCGGATTCGCCTGTTTCGTCCTGCTGTTTCAGACAGATCTCTGGTCCGGCGTGACGATCCTGTTCTATCGCGGCCTGATCCTGCTGGTCGTCGCGTTTCTTATGACCCTCGCGGCCATGGCAGCCCTCGCCGGCCTCGGCCGACCCTGGGGCCTGCTCCGCCGCGATGCGCTCGGGGCCTGCGTACTGTCGCTCTCCCTGAACCTGAGCTTCTTCGTGATCTTCCCGGTCACCGTCGATCGCTCGATCAGCGTGTTCCTGCTCGGACAGATGGCGGCCCATCCCGATCAGGGTTTCAGCGCGGATCAGGCACGGGCGACGTTCGAGGCGATCTATCTCGGGCAGTTCCACCAGATCGAGCGCCGCCTGACGGAGCAGAGCGCCTCCGGCAACGTCGTCCGCTCCGGGAATGCCTACGTCATCACCCCGCAGGGCCTTGCTTTCATCCGGCTCTCAGACCTCGTGGCGAAGGCTTTCCGCACCGATAGGCGGATGGTCGACGGCGTTGCGCCTACCCCAGCAAAGGGATCGATACCGTGATGCCGCTGACGAGAGACGGCCGGCTCCCCGACGTCCATTCACCACGAGTTCCTCCGGCCGCATGATCGGCTCGTTCTCACGAAAGAGCACGCGGCGAACGCGGACTCCGACACTCTGTGGAGCCGCGGGCTCATCTCCGATGCCGAGCGTGACACCTTCCACGGCGACGGCATCCGGGTCGTCGGGCATCCCCCGGCGGGGAAGGAGGGCGCCATACGCGTCGAACCTGGAGGCCTCGGCCATGGCATATTTCGGCAGCCGGCCTCGTCTTCTTGACCACCGCACTCGGAGAGTACACCGGCTGTCCGATCTAGAGGTCCAGACCGCACTGGTGCTCGCCTTCGATCAGGCGGCAGTGGCGCTTCAGCCCTCGTCCGGCATCGTGACATCACCGCGCGAAGCCATGATACGTCCGCCAATCCGCCCGGCGATCTCGGCGGAGAGCATCAAGAGCGAGGCCGGGATCGCCCGCGACCGGTCGAGCGGCGCCAGCGCGGCCAGGAGCTGGTCGTGCGCCACATCGGCCCCCAGCAGCTCCGGAACGCCATGAAGCGCTTCGAGACACGGTTCCGATGATGGGACTAGCTGAATGATTGAAATCGATTGGTGCCGCTTGAGGGATTCGAACCCCCGACCCCCTCATTACGAATGAGGTGCTCTACCAGCTGAG
>CAZZZJ010000135.1:0-7875 GCA_964658355.1 Beijerinckiaceae bacterium | reverse complement strand
GCGACGAGGCTCGACGTGTCCCAGCGGTTGCCGCCCATCGCCTGCACCTCGGCGTAGAACTGGTCCACCAGCGCCGAGACCGGGAGCCTGGCGCCGTTGCGCCGCGCTTCGTCGAGCAGGATCCCGAGGTCCTTGCGCATCCAGTCGACGGCGAAACCGAAATCGAACGTCCCGGCATTCATGGTCGAGCCGCGATTCTCCATCTGCCAGGAGCCGGCGGCGCCCTTCGAGATCACCGAGAGGACCGCCTCGACGTCGAGCCCCGCCTTCTTGGCGAAGTGGACGCCCTCGGACAGCCCCTGGACCAGCCCGGCGATGCAGATCTGGTTGACCATCTTGGTCAGCTGGCCCGATCCCACCGGCCCCATCAGGCGGCAGGCCCGCGCGAAGGCGCCGATCGCACCCTCGACCTTGTCGTAGATCGCCTGCTCGCCGCCGCACATCACGGTGAGCATGCCGTTCTCGGCGCCGGCCTGGCCGCCCGAGACCGGGGCGTCGACGAAGCCGACGCCCTTGGCGGACGCGGCCTCGGCGAGTTCGCGAGCCACTTCGGCCGAGGCGGTGGTGTGATCGACGAAGATCGCGCCGGCCTGCATTCCGGCGAGCGCGCCGTCGGGCCCGAGCACGACGCCGCGCAGGTCGTCGTCGTTGCCGACGCAGGCGAAGACGATCTCGGCGCCGTCCGCCGCCTCGCGCGGCGTCCCCGCATGCGCGCCGCCGTTGGCCGCGACCCACGCTTCGGCCTTGGCGGCGGTGCGATTGTAGACGGTGACCGAATGGCCCTTCTTGGCCAGATGCCCGGCCATCGGGCCGCCCATGACACCGAGCCCCAGGAACGCGACCTTCGCCATCATCCGTCTCCGTCTCGCCTTGCGATGCTGCGGTCTAGGTATCGCGCATCGCAGCGTCAAACCGGCAGGGCCCCCATCCCCCGGCCGCGTCGCGACAACGCGGCGCCATTGTCTACCGCCAGTCGCGACGGGTATTTTCCTCGCTCGGAAACTTTGGCATCAGGTCAGGCGATCGTCGGCCCCGGAGAGCCGGCTTCGGGAGTGGAACGATGGGCGCGATCGGTAGGCATGGCCCCTGGGCCCTCGTCGGAGCCTTGGGTGCGGCTGCGCTCGCCATCGTCGCCGTCGAGCGCGGCGAAGCGGTGAACGCGCTCTGGCTCGTGGTCGCGGCGATCTGCGTCTACCTCATCGCCTACCGCTACTACTCGCTCTTCATCGCCGAGACGGTGATGCGGCTCGATCCGAAGCGCGAGACGCCGGCCGTCCGCCACAACGACGGGCTCGACTACGTTCCGACCAACAGGAACGTGCTGTTCGGCCACCATTTCGCGGCGATCGCGGGGGCGGGCCCCCTCGTCGGACCGGTTCTCGCGGCACAGATGGGCTACCTGCCCGGCCTGCTCTGGATCCTGGCGGGCGTCGTGCTCGCGGGCGCGGTGCAGGACTTCATGGTCCTGTTCATATCGATGCGCCGAGACGGCCGCTCGCTCGGCGAGCTGATCCGCGCCGAACTCGGGACCGTGCCGGGCATCATCGCCCTGTTCGGCACCTTCCTGATCATGGTCATCCTGCTCGCGGTGCTCGCGCTCATCGTCGTCAAGGCGCTGGCCGAAAGCCCGTGGGGCACCTTCACGGTGATGTCGACGATCCCGATCGCGATGCTGATGGGCGTCTACACCCGCTACATCCGTCCCGGCCGCATCGGCGAGGTCTCGATCCTCGGCTTCGTGCTGCTGATGGCGGCGATCTTCGGCGGCGGCGCCATCGCCGACAGCCCGGGCTGGGGGGCGGCCTTCACCTTCACCGGGACGCAGCTCTGCTGGATGCTGATCGGCTACGGCTTCGTCGCCTCGATCCTGCCGGTCTGGCTGCTGCTCGCGCCGCGCGACTACCTCTCGACGTTCCTCAAGATCGGGACCATCGCAGGGCTCGCGCTCGGCATCGCTTTCGTCGCCCCGCACATGCAGATGCCGGCGATCACCAAGTTCGTGGACGGCACCGGGCCGGTCTGGTCGGGCCAGCTCTTCCCGTTCCTGTTCATCACCATCGCCTGCGGCTCGGTCTCGGGCTTCCACGCCCTGATCGCCTCGGGCACCACGCCGAAGCTGATCGCCACCGAGGCGGATGCGCGCTTCATCGGCTACGGCGGCATGCTGATGGAGAGCTTCGTCGCGGTGATGGCGCTGGTCTCGGCCACCGTCATCGATCCGGGCGTCTACTTCACGATGAACGCGCCCGTGGCGCTCCTCGGGACGACCCCCGAATCGGCCGCCGCCGCCGTGACGGCGCTGGGCTTCGCGACGACGCCGGACGTGATCGTCCAGACCGCCAGGGACGTCGGCGAGCACACGATCATCGCGCGGGCCGGCGGCGCGCCGACGCTCGCGGTCGGCATGGCGCACATCATCTCCAGCGCCGTCGGCGGCAAGGCGATGATGGCGTTCTGGTACCACTTCGCGATTCTGTTCGAGGCCCTGTTCATCCTCACCGCCGTCGATGCCGGGACGCGGGCCTGCCGCTTCATGGTGCAGGACCTCGTCGGCCTCGCGGTGCCGGCGTTCAAGCAGACGAACGCCTGGGTTCCGAGCATCCTGGCGACCGCCATCGCGGTCGGCGCCTGGGGCTACTTCCTGTACCAGGGCGTGACCGACCCGCTGGGCGGCATCAACACGCTTTGGCCGCTCTTCGGCATCTCGAACCAGATGCTGGCCGCGGTGGCGCTGACGCTCTGCACGGTGGTGATCTTCAAGATGAAGCGCGAGCGCTACGCGTTCGTGACGATCATCCCGACGGTGTGGCTGTGCATCTGCACCCTCACCGCCGGCTGGCAGAAGATCTTCTCCGCCGACCCGAAGATCGGCTTCCTCGCCCATGCCGCGCGCTACGCGGGCGCCATCGCGGAGGGGAAGGTGCTGGCGCCGGCCAAGAACCTCGACCAGATGGGCCAGATCGTCCTGAACGATCGGATCGACGCCGTGCTGGCCGCCCTGTTCATCGGCCTCGTCGTAGCCATCGCCGCGTTCGGGATCGCCGCCTGCGTCAAGGCGCTTCGCGCCGAAAGCTGGACAGCGCTGGAGAGCGATGCCCGCATCGTCGCGGCGGAGTAGGGCGATGGAGCCGGCTTCGCAGAGCCTGCGCGACCGCTGGAAGACGCTGTCCAAATGCGTCTGCGACGGGGCCCGGCTGATGATCGGCCAGGGCGATTACGCGGCCTACGCCGCCCACGTCGCCCGGACGCATCCCGGCCGGGCGCCGATGACCGAGATCGAGTTCTTCCGCAACCGCGAGAACGCGCGGTTCGGCGTCGGCAACACCAGCGGATTCCGGTGCTGTTGACCAAGCTCCGCGCCGACGAAGGGATCGCTTGCGGATACGGGCCGTTCGCGCCAGGGAAACGCTTGACTCGGCAGGGGCGTTTCCCGTGAGTCAGGCGAGCGCGAGGTGGGCATGAGCATCTTCCAGGACGCCATTCTGCGGTTCGGCCGGACGATCATGTCCTATGCCGGCGACGGTCTGTTTCTCCAGGCTGCGGTCTCGGCGGCCGCCAACGTGACGATCGCCGACGGCGACGTGGACGAGGAGGAGGTCGAGTCGGCGATCTCGGGCATGCGCGCCAATCCGATCCTGCAGAAATCCTACGACACGCTGCGGATCGAGCAGGAGCTCTACGAAGCCATCGCCCGCGCGCGGACCCGCGCCGGCCGGGTCGAGAACCTGCGCCACGTCGCGGCCATCGCCGACCGGCCGGTCGACCAGCGCACCGACATCTTCCTGATCGCTGCCGACGTCGCCGATTTCGGCGGCATCAGCGCGGTCGAGCACAAGGCGCTCGACGAGATCGCCGCCGCCCTTCAGGTCGAGAAGTCCGCGCTGCTGCGCTGACGGCCCGCCCACCACCGCCGGTCCGGAAGAGATCCATGCCGCGTACCGGACAGGTTGCCTTCGACGACCGGCTGCGCGGCCTGACAGGACTGGCGGTGCTGGGCTTCCTGCTCTCGCTCGTCACCTTCGGCATCTACCGCTTCTGGTACATGACCGATCTACGCCGCTTCTTCTGGAGCCGCACCGTCGTCGACGGGAGCCCGGCGGAGTACACCGGCACCGGACGCGAGCTCTTCCTCGGGTTCCTCGTGGCGCTCGCGCTGCTGATCGCGCTCTATGTCGGGCTGTTCGGCCTCACCATCGCCCTGCCGGTGCTCGCGCCCTACTCGGCAATCTTCTCCTTCCTCGTGCTGTTCCTGCTCGGACAGTTCGCGATCTATCGCGGGCGCCGCTATCGGGCGATGCGGACCCTGTGGCGCGGCATCCGCCTCGGCCAGGACGGATCGGGCCTCGCCTATGCCGGCCGTGCCGCCCTGTGGTGGACGCTGACGCTGGCGACCCTGGGGCTCGCCTATCCGTTCATGCGCGCGAGCCTGGAACGCTACCGGATCGGCCATACGCGAATCGGCGCGAGCCCGATGGCGTCCGACGCGCGCGGCCGGACGCTGCTCGGGCCCTGGCTGCTCTTCTACGCGGTGGCGCTCGGGCCGGTGCTCGCCGTGCTGCTGGCGCTGCTGGCCGCCAACGACTTCACCCTGCCGACCGACCTGCTGATGTCCAAGCCCGGCGGCAGGGCCGGCGATCTGATGTTGAACCCGGCCTATGCCGGAACCCGGATCGCGACCTTGGCGATCGCGCTCGCGATCGTCGCCGGCTGCTGCCTTCCGCTCGCCCTCCTGCTGGTGCCGTTCTACCGGGCGCGGGAGACCAGGGTGTTCATGAACGCCGCGAGCCTCGGGGACGTCCGCCTCATTTCGACGCTTCGGGCGCGGCAGTTCTACTGGCCCTACCTCGTCTACCTCCTCTCGCTCATGGGCTTCGTCGTGGTGGTCGGCCTGATCGCCGCCCTGGTCGGTATCGTCGCGCGTGCGGCGGGCGGGGACGGGCTGGCCTGGGCGGCGGCGCTCGGGGGAGGGCTGCTCTATCTCGGCGGCGCGCTCGCCTTCGCCGTGCTGCACGTGCGCGTCGTTCAGGCCCGCCTCTGGGCCGCCGTCGCGACCACCACCCTGATCACCGATGCCGACGGCCTGAACCGGATCCTCGCCGCGAGCCACGGACCGGGCAGCGGCCTCAACGAAGGCCTCGCGGACGCGCTCGACGTGGGCGGCGCGCTGCAGATCGGGTTCTGATGCAGCCGGTCGCAACCTCCGGCCGCTGGTTCGACGGCCGCAGCGCGGAGCCCCATGCCGTGACCCTGCGCCTCGGCGATCGCCTGGAGGTCACCGGGCCGGGCGTCCATCGCGACTGGAACCTGATCGATCTGAGGGCCGGCGAGGCGCAGGCCCCGCTGCTGCGGCTCGGCATCGCGGGCGATCCCGGACAGGTCGAGGTCGTGGACGAGGCGTTCGCAGCGTGCCTCTCGGCCCGTTGCCCCGACCTGCGCAAGCGCTCCGGCGAGACGGGCAGGACATGGCGCCTCGTCGTCTGGTCATTCGCCGCCGGCATCTCGGTCCTCCTGGCGGTGCTGTTCGGGCTGCCGGCCGCCGCGGGTTTCCTCGCGCCGCTGGTGCCGGACGGCATCGAAGCGCGGTTGGGCGCCGCAGTCGAAGGTCAGGTGCTCGATCTCATGGGCGACCCGCCGGCCTGCGTCGAACCGGCCGGCCGGGCCGTACTCGACCGCCTCGTCGCGCGCCTCGTTGCGGAACGCGGCCTGCCCGCCGACCTCGCGGTGACGGTCCACCGCAACGACACCGCGAATGCCTTGACGCTGCCCGGGGCGCGCGTCGTCGTTCTTTCGGACCTGATCGCCAAGGCGCGGAGCGCCGACGAATTCGCCGGCGTGCTGGCGCACGAACTCGGGCACGTGGCGGTCCGCGACCCGACGCGGGCGCTGATCCAAGCCTCCGGCACGTCGTTCCTGCTCAGCCTCGTGCTCGGAGACCTCACCGGCTCGACCGTCATCGTCGCCCTCGGCCAAGCCGTCCTCTCGGCCGGCTACAGCCGCGATGCCGAGCGGGCGGCCGACGCCTATTCCGTCGCCGTGGTGCAAGCGGCCGGCGGCGATGCCGGTGCGCTGGCGACGATGCTCGAACGAATCGCCAAGGACGAAGCGGACTCCGACCCCGCGCTCCTGCGAAGCCACCCCTTCACCCGCGAGCGCGCCGCAACGATCCGCGCTCTCGCCGGCCCGCATTCCGCCGAGAGACATGTCCTGAGCGAAGCCGACTGGATGCTGCTGCGCGGGATCTGCCCCGGCTCGACGGAGGCGCCGAAAAAACCGGCTCCGAACGTGCATCCGGGCCAGCGACGGCGCGTCTGATGCCGTGGCGAACGCGCTCTCGGCGGGGCAAGCGCCTGCGGCCTCTTCGCAGCCGATGCTCGGGGACATGATGGCGAAACAATTCTCGCGTTCGGTACCGACTGAATTCATGATGCGATGATCCCGGCCGCGGCCGGTTCGCGGAGACCAGATGGGCCTCGTCCAGTACGCGCTGAAGTTCCGCATCACCACCTACGTCCTGGCCGTGCTGATGATGCTCGCGGGCGGCGGCGCGATCATGGTCGCGCCGAAGGACGTGCTGCCGATCGTCGACATTCCCGTGGTCGTGGTGGTCTGGACCTATACCGGCCTGTCCACGCCGGAGATGGAACGGCGGATCACCACCTACGCCGAGTTCTCGCTGTCGAACAACGTCAACAACATCAAGCGGATGGAGTCGACGACGCTCCAGGGCACGGCGATCCAGAAGGTCTACTTCGACGGCGAGGTCAGCGTCGATCTCGCCATCACCCAGGTCGTCTCGGCGATGAACTCGATCCGCTCGGCGATGCCGCCGGGCGTACAGCCGCCGATCGTGCTGCGGTTCTCGGCCTCCTCGGTGCCGGTGATCCAGCTCGCGCTGACCTCGACGAAGGAGAGCCTGACCAAGGTCTACGACTACGCACAGTACCGGATCCGCCAGCGCCTCGTTCAGGTGCCGGGCTCGACGCTGCCGTCGCCGTTCGGCGGCACCCCACGGCAGATCATGGTCGACCTCGACCTTCAGGCGCTGCGGGCGCTCGGCCTCACCGCCCTCGACGTCACCAATGCGATGACGGCGCAGAATCTCACCGTGCCCTCGGGGCTCGTGAAGATCGGCGAGCAGCAATACCCGGTCCTACTCAACGCCACCCCGGACGCGATCGCCGCGCTGAACGAGATTCCGATCAAGGTCGTCGCCGGGCAGCCGGTGCTGGTGCGCGACGTCGCCTACGTCCGCGACGGCGGCCCGCCGCAGGTCAACATCGTCCGCTCGGACGGGCTCCATTCGGTGCTGATGCGGATCTTCAAGAACGGCACCGCCTCGACGCTGGACGTGGTCAACAACGTCAAGAAGGCGCTGCCCGAGATCCGGGCGGCGGCGCCGGAGGGGATGGCGATCAAGCAGCTGTTCGACCAGTCGGTCTTCGTCTCCGCGGCGATCGAGGGGGTGATCCACGAGGCCGCCATCGCCGCCTGCCTCACCGGCTTGACGATCCTGCTGTTCCTCGGCTCCTGGCGCTCGACGATCGTCGTGCTGATCTCGATCCCGCTCTCGATCCTCACCTCGCTGGCGATCCTCACGGCACTCGGGCAGACCATCAACGTGATGACGCTCGGCGGCCTCGCGCTCGCCGTCGGCATCCTCGTCGACGATGCCACGGTTGCGATCGAGAACACCTACCGGCTGTTCGAGGAGGGCGAGCCGTTCCGCAAGTCCGTGGTCGAGGGCGCGGCCAGCATCGCGAAGCCGACGCTGATCTCGACGCTCTCGATCTGCGCCGCCTTCGTCTCGGTCTTCGCGCTCGCCGACACGCCGAAATACCTGTTCACGCCGCAGGCGCTCGCGGTCGTGTTCGCGAT
>CAZZZJ010000134.1:0-7886 GCA_964658355.1 Beijerinckiaceae bacterium | reverse complement strand
TGGCCAGCGTCACGTCGAGCATCCGCTTCACCAGCACCTCGGCCATGCTCAGCGGCCGGCGTCCGATGTTGATGCCGGAGAGACGGCCGACGCGGGACACCTGCATGTCGGGGAACCGGTCGAGCACGGAGCCCGGACGCAGGTGCAGGGCCGCCGGCACCCGCAGGAACGCATCGATGCAGCGCTCGACCTCGGCGGTGTCGGCCCAGGGCACGAGGATGAACACGTCGTCGGGGCGAAGGAACCGCACGACCGAGACCGCGAGGTCGAGATCCTCGGACATCTGCGCGTGCCGCGTCGCGTCGTCCGCCCGGGCGTCGACCCGACGCAGGTAGCTCGTGCCGACGACGCGCAGGCCGAGGGAATCGGCTTCGTTGCTGGCGTAGAAGCGGGCGATGTCGTCCTCGAACCCGACGAGGTGGACGCGGCTGACCGACATGGAGTCCGGCGTGACTCCGCGGCGCACGAGACCGATCATCGCCGCATGCGCGAGCATCAGCACCGGCAGGCCGCCGACGAAGACCGTCAGCGCGACGACACGAGAGACCTCGTTCGTCGTCTTGGTGATGAAGCCGACCACCAGCGCCGCCGCCCAGGCGACCAGCCACAAGGCGGCGCTGTGCTGGAGCGAGGCCTTCTGCGTCAGCATCGCCTCGATGGCGTATTCCTCGCGCAAGGCGGACGTCGCGACGATGACCAGGGCCAGGAGACCGGAAAGTTGAAGGCCCCAGCTCGAGGACATCGGCATCATTTCGCCGTTCAGGAAGAAGTAATACCCGTACTCGACGACCATCGTCGTGATGACGATCGACAGGATGTCGCTCATCGCCACCGAGGCCGAAATTCCGACACGAAACGCAGCCCGGCTCCGTCGCGGCAGTAGCGCGGTCCACACGTTGCGCCGGCGCTCGGCGGACGTCGGAAGCGGCTGGAACGTTTCTGGAAGACGATCATGAAACATCTGGCGCGCCATGTTCCGAACTGAACCGGACGATGTCTCGAATCGACACGAAAACATGTGCCGAACAAGCCACCCTTGGACTACGGAGCAAACGTGGGGCCGTGATGACGACGCACGTCACCTTGCGCGAGATCATCCGGCCCTAAAGGTTCGACCATCGCCTCGCAACGCGAAGAAACTACTGAGACCGATGTTTCATCGGGACTTGAGTCAAAGCGCGCGATCGGATCGCAAGTCCGCTCTACGAGGTCGAAGGCGGAAGGGGTTCACGGTCAAGCTTCACGTTCGTGTGACCGCAGGGATCCCAGCGACGCCTGGGGCGCGGATCCTCCGTGGTGCCGGCGATCGATTTCACAGGGCTGGCGATGACGGAGGAGCATGCTCGACTCCGCCGAACCGCCTCGGGCGACCCTCGCTGCCCGCTCTTCCACCGGGCGCAACGGTAACCATTAGAAGGCGAAGCCTCGGCGGGCCCGTTGGCGCGCCGCCGAGGCCGTCCGATCAGGCAGCAGCGACGGTTTCGCTCGCTCCGCCGACGGTCTGGATGGTCTCGAAGCCCTCGAACTGCGGATGCCCGAGGTAGAGCGGCTTCGTCGTCGGAACCCGGCCATGCGCTTTGCGAAATTGCTCCGATCGGGTCCAGGCCTCGAAATCCGCCTTCGAGCGCCAGATCGTATGCGAAGCATACAGGACGTGGTCGTCCGCCTCGGGGCCGCGCAGCAGGTGGAACTCGACGAAGCCTTCCATCTCGCCGAGGTGGCTGTCGCGCCCGAGCCAGACCTGCTCGAAATCCGCGGTGGAATCCTTGACCACCTTGAAGCGATTCATCGCGATGAACATCGGTTTCTCCATGATTTGTTAACGTCTCGCGAGCACCCTAGCCCCGCTGACCGACGCTGCGTAATCCGCATCGAGGGTTGCATGTGCGCTAAGACGTCTCTCCAAAAGCTAACATACTATCGTTTTAGCCCCGGCCTCTGCGACCTAAGCGCGAACGTCGAGGTATAGGTGCAAGCAGACATATCTAAGCTTGCATTCGGATTTATTTCGTGTCCTAGTTGTTTTCAGTTGCAGCGCTCAGGTTGCGGCCTCTCGCTCGCGCGGAGCGTCGAGAGGGCCCTAGCGAAGGCGCGCGAGGTAAGTGGCGGCCACCGCGATCGGCTGTCAATCTGTCCGATGGCCGGTTGGACCGGACGGAGATGACGGGCTGGCACCCGGTCGCGACCGCGAAATGGGACTGTGTCTGACGATGATGCCGAAACAGACAACCGACGTCGACCGCCTCGTCGGTCTCCGCATTACCGCTTTGCGCAAGGCTCGCGGACTCAGCCAGACGGCGCTGGGCACCGCGGTGGGCGTCACCTTCCAGCAGGTCCAAAAATACGAGAAGGGGCAGAACCGCGTCGGCGCCGGACGACTCCGCGAGATCGCCCGCCTCTTGGACGTGCCGGTCTCCGCCTTCTTCGAGGAGAAGGACGAGGGCTCGGCTCCGAAGGAGGACGTGTTCGGTTTCCTGAGCGCGCATGGCGCGATCGAGTTGCTGCGCGCCTACGCCTTGATCGAGAACGACCAGATGCGCCGCGACGTGCTCGCGATCGTGCGCACGGTGGCCAAACTGGGTCAGCAGGCGGCCCCGTCGGAAGCCGAAGCCGCCGAGTGATCCGAGAGGGTTCGCCCGTCAGTCCTCCAGTGCGATCATGTGAAAGAAGGTCCCGGTGACGCGGCCGCGCCGGTGCCCGGCATGTCCCAGATCCGTTCCTTCCGCATCCGTGACGCGGGCGAAGGCTTCGGCCTCCGTCGGTGGCGGGGTCGACTCGCTCGCATAGTGGAACTCGTGGCCCACGAGGCGCAGGCCCGCGCGGCCCAGGATCCCGTCGGCGATCGGCCGCGCGACGCGGTAACCGAGATGCAGCTTGCGCAGCTTGTACGAGGTCGCCACCGGCAGGAGCCTCGCCATCGGGTGCCGGGTTCCGGCAGCGTCCTCAAGGCTTTCGCCGAGCACCATGTAACCGCCGCACTCGCCATGCACCGGCCGTGTCTGCGCGAAAGCACGCAGGCCACCGAGGAAGGTCGTGGCGGAAGCGATCCGGCCGGCATGCAACTCCGGGTAGCCGCCGGGAAGCCAGCATACGTCGCAGCGGTCGTCCGGTGCTTCGTCGGCCAGCGGCGAAAACGGCACGACCTCAGCCCCAGCCGCCTGCCATCCCGCCGCCTGATGCGGATAGAGGAAACTGAACGCCGCATCCGCGGCCACTGCGATCCGCTGCCCCGGCGGCCGGGGGAGGGCGCCTGGGCCGGCCGGGACCGTTCCGCCGGCGGCGGCCAGGATCGCATCGCAGTCGAGACCTTCCAGGCCCAGATCGCCGAGGCGTTCGAGACGCGCTTCGAGGTCGGCCGTTTCCCGAGCTTGCACGAGCCCGAGGTGACGCTCCGGTAGCACCAGAGACGCGTCGCGCATGAGCGCGCCGAGCACCGGAATGCCGGCGCGCACGAGCCCAGCCTCGACCAGCCGGCGATGGCGGGCGCTGGCGACCTTGTTCAGAACCACACCCGCGATCCTGACGCGGGAATCGTAGAGGGAACAGCCGAGTGCGACCGCTGCCGCCGACTGCGCCGATCCGGAGACGTCGAGCACCAGCACCACCGGCCAGCCGTAGCGCGCGGCGATGTCGGCGTTCGCCCCCGTGCGCCCCTCGCCGGCGCGGACACCGTCGAACAGGCCCATCGAGCCTTCCGCGACGACGATGTCGGCATCGCGCGCAGCGAACCCGGCGACCGCATCGAGAAGGTCGGGACCCATGGCGAAGCTGTCGAGGTTGACGCTCGGGTGCCCGGTCGCGGCCGCGTGGAACGCAGGGTCGATGTAGTCGGGTCCGCACTTCACGCCGCGAACGCGCAGGCCGCGGCGGGCGAGGGCGCGCATCAGCGCGAGCGCGACCGTGGTCTTGCCGGAGCTGGATCGCGGGGCGGCGACGAGGATACCGGGAACGCTCATGACTCCGTGCTTCCGATGGCGCCGCCGGGCCTGAAACGCCGATCGTAGTCGGCGGCGTAGAGCGCGCTTTCGCGGAAATCCTCCGCCCCGAGCGCCGGACCGACGAGGATCAGAGCCGTGCGCTCGATGCCCGATCCGGCCACCTGCCCGGCGATCGTCGCCAGCGTGCCGGTGATCACGCGTTCGTCCGGCCAGGATGCGCGGAACACCACCGCGGCCGGGCAGGACGCGCCGTAGAACGGCACCAGTTCGGCGACGACCTTGTCCACGATGTGAATCGAGAGGTGCAGGGCCAGCGTCGCCCCGGTTGCGGCGAAGGCGGCCAGCGTCTCGCGCTCCGGCATCGCGCTCGCCCGGCCGGAGGTGCGGGTGAGGACGACCGACTGCGCCACGCCCGGCACGGTGAGTTCGCGCTTCAGCAGGGCGGCGGCCGCTGAGAAGGCCGGGACGCCGGGTGTCACCGTGTAGGGAATCCCGATCCGGTCGAGCCGGCGCATCTGCTCTGCCAGCGCGCTCCAGATCGACAGGTCGCCGGAATGCAGCCGGGCCACGTCCTGATCGCGGGCGTGGGCGGCCTCGATCTCGGCCATGATCGCATCGAGATCGAGCGGCGCGGTATCGACGATCCGCGCATCCGGCGGGCACCAGCCCAGGATCTCGGGCGCGACCAGGGAGCCGGCATAGAGGCAGACCGGGCAGGCCGCGATCCGGTCGCGTCCCCGAACGGTGATGAGGTCGGGGGCGCCCGGCCCGGCACCGATGAAATGAACGGTCATGCGATGGGGATCACGATCTGCGCCGTCGCGGCGCGCTCGGAGGTGGGGCTTTGTCGCGGACCCGCGAAAGCGCCTGCGATCGTCGCATCGATTCCCACGACGGCCAGTGCGCAGGTCGCGCGGCCATCGTCGATGCGTGCGAGGACCAGACGGCCCGCCTCGCCCGCCACCGCGAGCGCTGCCGCCTCCGCGAGCGACCCGACGCCGCGGAGGCGTTCGATCCGGGTCGAGCGGGTCGGCACGCGCGAATCGACCTGTTGGAGCGCATCGGGTCCCACGGCCACGGGTACGAGCCCGAATGTGGCGGCGGCGTCTCGAATCGCGGGCTCGCTGGCGCGGTCCGCGGCGGTGGCGATCGCCGCCAACCGGCCCCCGGCCGTTGCCGCGAGGGCCCTGCGAATCAGCAAGACGATGGCGTCGCCGTCCATCCCGTGCCGGAAGCCGATGCCGGCCACGAGGCGATGGTCGCTCACGGCTTGGTCCAGACCCATTGCGTCACCGGCATCGCCGCGCGCCATCCATGCAGGCCGCCGACCCGGTCGGCGCGGGCGATCGACAGGCGCCGGAGCTGGCCGCCTTGCATGGAGAAGGACGCGAGCAGGACCGCCTCGCCCTCCAGGGTCACCGCGTTGGCAACGATCCGGCCGCCGGGCGGCAGCGCCGCGAGTGCCGCAGGCAGCACGCCCGGAGCGGAGAGTCCGCCGCCGACGAAGATCGCATCCGGGGCCGGCAATCCCGCCAGCGCATCCGGCGCGGCTCCGGGCACGATCGAAAGGCCGGGTACGCCGAGGGTCTGCGCGTTGCGGGCGATCCGCTCGGCTCGCAAGGGATCGGCCTCGATCGCCACCGCCCGCATCGCGGGATGACGCAGCATCCATTCGATGCCGACCGAGCCGGCGCCGCCGCCGATATCCCACAGCAGCTGGCCGGCGAGGGGGCACAAAGCCGCGAGGGTCACCGCGCGGATCTCGGCCTTGGTCAGCTGCCCGTCATTCTCGAACCACGCATCGTCGAGGCCGCCTGCGAGGCCGACCGGACGGCAGCCGGGCTCCCCGACCACTTCGATCGCCAGGGTGTTCAGCGCATCGACGTCGCCGAGATCGCAATCGCGCGCCCGTGACGTGCGCAGGTTTTCGCGCGGGCCGCCCATCGCCTCGCACACGGTGATCCGCGATGCGCCGAAACCGCGCTCGGTCATCAGTGTCGCGACTGCCGCCGGCGTCGTTCCGTCCCAGGACAGGATCAGCAGGCGGGCCCCGGGTTGCAGGTGTGGAACCAGCCGCGCGAGGGCCCGGCCGTGCAGCGTGAGGCAGGCGCACTCGGCGAGCGCCCAGCCGAGGCGGGCGCAGGCGAGGCTGAAGGCCGAAGGCTGGGGAAAGGCTCGGATCTCCGCGGCCGGGACGAGCCGGGCGATCTCGGCGCCGATGCCGTAATGGAACGGGTCGCCGGTGGCGAGCAGGCAGGTCGGCGACCCGCGCCGGGCGAGAATCCCAGGATAGGCGTCCGAGATGGGGTTCGGCCACGGACGCGTCTCCGCGTCGAGCGGGCCGGCGAGCGCGAGGTGGCGCCGGCCCCCGTAGACGATGCGGGCGCCGTCGATCGCCACGCGGGCTGCCGGAGACAACCCCTCGCGCCCGTCCTCGCCGATCCCGACGATGGCGAGCCATGGCGCGACGCTCGACACGGCGTTGCGCTCAGTGGACAAGGCGGCCATGCGGATCCTCATCCTCGGAGGCACGACGGAGGCGAGCGCCCTCGTCCGCGGCCTTCTCCCCCATGCCGATCTTTCCGTCACGCTGTCGCTGGCCGGGCGCACCACGACGCCGACCGTGGAGGCGGTGCCGACCCGCATCGGCGGTTTCGGCGGACCGGAGGGCTTGGCCCACTACCTGCGCGATCGGGCGATCGACCGCCTGATCGATGCGACGCATCCCTTCGCCGCGCGCATCAGCCGGAATGCCGCCGAGGCCGCGGCTGCGGCCGATGTGCCGTTGCTGGCGATCCGCCGTCCGGCCTGGGTGCGGCAGGCGGACGACCTCTGGACCGAGGTCGAGACCGTCGCCGAATGCGCGAAGGTTCTCGGAGCCGTCCCCCGACGCGTCTTCCTCACGGTCGGCCGCATGGAGGTCGCGGTCTTCGCCGCCGCTCCGCAGCACGCTTACGTCGTGCGCACGATCGAGCCGCTGGGCGAGTCGCTGCCCGTCCCGCGCCTCACGGCGATCCGTGCGCGGGGGCCCTTCGACGAGGCCGCCGAGACGACGCTGATGCGGCACTCCGCCATCGAGGTTCTGGTCACGAAGAACGCCGGCGGAGCCGCGACCTACGGCAAAATCGCCGCGGCGCGGACGCTTCGCCTGCCGGTGGTGATCGTCCGTCAGCCGTGGAAGCCTGCGGTGGACGCCGTCGGCGATGCGGTTGCGGCCCTCGAGCGGATCGTCGGAACGCACCGAGGTCACGCGACGCTGCGCGGCGTGTAGACGAAGGGCCGCGCGTCGGGCCCGCGCGGGATCAGCCGCGTCGTCGAGGCGCCGATGATCACCATCGTCGCCATGTCGGCCGGGGCGTCGCGGGCCTCCGCCAGCGTCGTCACGCGGATCGCCTCGTCGGCTCGCGTCACGGCGCGGGCGAAGATCACCGGCGTGTCGGGCGCACGGATCGCGGCGGCGATCCCCAGGGCCTCGCCCAGCTGCCAGGGCCGCGCGCGCGAGATCGGATTGTAGAGCGAGACGACGAAGTCGGCCCGCAGCACCGCGTCGAGCCGGGCCGTGATCACGTCCCAGGGCTTCAGGTTGTCCGAGAGCGAGAGCGCGCAGAAATCGCCGCCGAGCGGTGCGCCGAGTCGGGCGGCTGCGGCCAGCATCGCGGTGATGCCGGGCTCGACGGTGATCGCCAGGTGCCGCCACGCGGGATCGCCGTGCTCGACCGCCTCGAACACGGCCGCCGCCATCGCGAACACGCCGGGATCGCCGCCCGAGACCACGGCCACCCGCCGGCCGGAGGCCGCGAGTTCCAGGGCATGGCGGGCGCGGTCGACCTCGACGCGATTGTCGCTGGCATGCCGCGTCAGCCCGGGTCGGTCGGGGATGCGGGAGACGTAGGGGATGTAGCCGATCAGGTCCTCGGCCGCATCGAGCGCGCCTTGCGCCGAGGCCGT
>CAZZZJ010000133.1:2341-7895 GCA_964658355.1 Beijerinckiaceae bacterium | reverse complement strand
ATGCGTTTGCACGACCGTGCGTGCAGACGTCATACGAGTACCGCCGATGGACGACCTTCTGCGCGAGTTTCTGACCGAAAGCGGCGAGCATCTCGACACCGTCGACACCGAGCTCGTCCGTTTCGAGCAGGATCCGAACAACGAAACGATCCTTCGGAATATCTTCCGGCTCGTGCACACCATCAAGGGTACCTGCGGCTTCCTCGGCCTGCCGCGGCTCGAGGCCCTGGCCCATGCCGCCGAGACCCTGATGGGCCGTTTCCGCGACGGACTCGCGGTGACCAGCCCGGCCGTCAGCCTGATTCTGGCGACGCTGGATCGCCTGAAGCTGATCCTCGCCGACCTCGAAGCCACCGGGACGGAGCCGGCGGGCGGCGACGCCGACCTGATCGAGGCGCTGGAGCGCATGGCGCTCGGCACGCCCGAGGTCGTCGTCGTGCCCGAGCCGAAGCTGCCCGAGATCGTCGTTCGGGAATGCAAGCCCGGCGAGGTCAGCCTCGACGATCTCGAAGCCGCCTTCCTCGCGGCTCCCGGCCCCGAAGACGAGCCGTCCGCCTGGATGCCCGAGCCGGATTCCGCTCCGGCGCCGGCCGCCGAGATCCAGGCCGTGCCGGCGCCGGCTGCGCCGGTGCAGGCCTCTCTGCCGGCTCCGAAGCCTCAGGGGGCGAGCGACGCGCCGGCGGAGAGCGCCGAGGGCGGCGTCGCCAAGATGCAGACCATCCGGGTGAACGTCGACACCCTCGAACACCTGATGACGATGGTGTCCGAGCTGGTTCTCACCCGCAACCAGCTCCTGGAGATCGCCCGCAAGCACGAGGATTCGAGCTACAAGGTTCCGCTGCAGCGCCTCTCGCACGTCACGGCCGAGCTGCAGGAAGGCGTCATGAAGACGCGCATGCAGCCCATCGGCAACGCCTGGCAGAAGCTGCCGCGCGTGGTGCGCGACCTGTCCAGCGAACTCGGCAAGCAGATCGATCTCGTGATGCTCGGCGCCGAGACCGAGCTCGACCGGCAGGTGCTCGAGGTCATCAAGGATCCGCTGACCCACATGGTCCGGAATTCCGCCGATCACGGCCTGGAATCCACCATGCAGCGGATTTCGGCCGGCAAGCCGGCCCGCGGCTCGATCCGCCTCTCGGCCTATCACGAGGGCGGCACGATCACGATCGAGATCGCCGACGACGGCAAGGGCCTCGATCTCGTGGCGATCCGCAGGAAGGCCGTGGAGCGCGGGATCGCGACCCAGGCCGACGTCGAGCGGATGACCGACGCCCAGGTGGCGAAGTTCATCTTCGATGCCGGGTTCTCCACGGCGGCGGCCGTCACCTCGGTCTCGGGCCGCGGCGTCGGCATGGACGTCGTCAAGACCAACATCGAGACCATCGGCGGCGTCATCGACATCGCCACGCAGAAGGGCATCGGCACCACCTTCACGATCAAGATCCCGCTGACGCTGGCCATCGTCGCCGCCCTCATCGTCCGGGCCGGCGAGAGCCGCTTCGCGGTGCCGCAGCTCGCGGTGCTCGAACTGGTGCGGGTCGACGCCACCGCGCCGCAGCGGATCGAGCGCATCAACGATGCGCCGGTGCTGCGCCTGCGCGAGCGGCTGTTGCCGATCGTCACCCTGACCGGCCTGCTCGGCCAGGACGATACCGGGACCGAGACCGGCTTCGTGGTGGTGGCCCAGGTGGGGCGCCAGCGCTTCGGCATCCTCGTCGACGAGGTCTTCCACACGGAGGAGATCGTCGTGAAGCCGATGTCCTCGAAGCTCCGGCACATCCCGCTGTTTGCGGGCAACACCATCCTCGGCGACGGCGCCGTCGTGCTGATCGTCGATCCGAACGGGATCGCACGTCAGGTCAGCCAGGGCGCTCAGGGGGGCGGCCCGGTCGAGGCCGAGGCCGAAGCGGCCGAGATCGGCGACCCGAAGACCACGCTTCTCGTGTTCAAGGGCGGCGCCGGTAGCTTCAAGGCCGTGCCGCTGTCGCTCGTCACCCGGCTCGAGGAGATCGACGCCAGCAAGGTCGAGTGGCTCGGCGGCCGTCCGCTGATCCAGTATCGCGGCCGGCTCATGCCCCTGGTCCCCGCCGACGACGCCATCGCAATCCGCACGGAGGGCACGCAGGCTCTGGTGGTGTTCTCCGACGGCGAGCGCGCCATGGGCCTCGTCGTCGACGAGATCGTCGACATCGTCGAGGAGCGCCTCGACATCGAGATCGCGGCCGAGCGCTCCGACCTGATCGGGTCGGCGGTGCTGCGGGGCCGTGCCACCGACATCATCAACATCGCCCACTTCCTGCCGCTGGCCTACGACGACTGGGCGCGCGGCTCGAAGAAGGCCGCGGCGAAGGCCGCCACGCTCCTGCTCGTGGACGATTCCGCCTTCTTCCGCGACATGCTGAGCCCGGTGCTGAAGGCCGCCGGCTACCGTGTCGTCACGGCGGCGAATGCCGATGCTGCGATGGCCGTCCTCCAGGGCGAGGCGCGCATCGACGTGGTCGTCACCGACCTCGAGATGCCGGGCCGCAGCGGCTTCGATCTCGTCGGCGCCATGCGGGCCGGCGACGGACGGATCGCCGGTCTCCCGGTGATCGGTCTCACGGGCACGATCGGGGCGGAGGCCGTCGAACGCGCGCGCGCCCTGTCGATCAGCGACCTCGTGGCCAAATTCGATCGCAGCGGCCTCGTGGCGGCGTTGGCCGAACTCGAAGCCGCGTCGGGCGCCGAGTCCCACGCCCGCGCCGCCTGAGCGCCGGACATCCCGACGGTGCCGCGCCGATGTCGGCGCGAACCGCCCATCCAGGTTTGACGGCGCCGCGGCGCCGGGGAGACACCACCATGCAGGCTGCCAACAGCAACGCCACGGAGGCCGGGGCGACCCAGGACTTCGTCACCGTTTTCGTCGGCGACACCATGTTCGGCCTCGCGATCGATCGGGTGCACGACGTGTTCATCCCGGCCGGAATCACGCCGGTGCCGCTGAGCCCCCCGGAGATCGTCGGCCTGCTGAACCTGCGCGGGCGCGTCGTGACCGCGATCTGCCTGCGCCGCCGGCTCGGGCTTCCGGCGGTCGAGGGCGCGATGCGCATGGCGATCGGCCTGGAGCAGGGCGGGGAGACCTTCGCCCTGGTGGTCGATGGCGTCGGCGAGGTGCTGAAGCTCGGCGTCGAGACCCACGAGCCGGTGCCGATCAACCTGGATGCCCGCTGGCGCGACCTCGCGCTCGGCGTGCACCGCCTCGACGGGCGCCTGCTCGTCATCCTCGACGTCAACGCGTTGCTCGTCTTCGCGTCCGAGCGCGCCGGCGCGACCGCCGCGTGATGCCGTCGACAGCAATGAGCCAAGTCGACAGCAATGAGTCGAGAGGGGAAGACGCCGTGACCACCGCTACAGCCGACACCCGTACCTGCCTCGTGGTCGATGATTCCGCCGTGATCCGGAAGGTGGCGCGGCGGATCATCGAGACGCTCGGCTTTGACGTCACCGAAGCCGAGGACGGGAGCGACGCCCTGTTGCGCTGCGCCGAGGCGATGCCCGACGTGATCCTGCTGGACTGGAACATGCCGAACGTCGACGGCTACGCCTTCCTGCAGGCCCTGCGGCAGCGGCCGGGCGGCACGGGCCCGAAGATCCTGTTCTGCACCACCGAGAACGACGTCGGCGCCATCGCCCGTGCGCTCCGGGCCGGCGCGGACGAGTACATCATGAAGCCGTTCGACCGCGAGATCCTCACGGCCAAGCTCGAGCAGGTCGGCGTGGTTCAGGCCGACGCCGCCTGACGCGGCGATCCGATCTCGAGAGACTGCGCCTGCCCGCCCGTCCGAGCCGGCGTCACCCTGACGTCCGTCGCGGTTACGCCCTCATCGTCATTGGGACGTCGAACCCATGTTGGCCGTCAATCCGAGCATCGCGCTGAAGCCGAGGCCGAGCACACCGGTTCAAAGTCCGCCGCTTCCGATCAAGGTGCTGATCGCCGACGATTCGGCGGTGGTGCGCGGCCTCGTCGCGCGCTGGATCGGCGAGGCCGGCTTCACCGTGGTCGGCACCGCCTCGAACGGCCGGATCGCGCTGGAGATGATGGCGCGACAGGACCCCGACGTGGTGCTGCTCGACATCGACATGCCCGAGCTCGACGGCACCGAGGCCCTGCCGCGCATGCTCGCGGCCAGCCCGACCGTCCAGGTCGTGATGATGTCGACGCTGACGACGCGCAATGCCGACATCTCGCTCAAATGCCTCGCGCTGGGTGCGGTCGACTATCTCGCCAAGCCCGAGAGCAACCGCGGCGTCACCACCTCCGACGCCTTCCGCGCCGAACTCGTGGAACGCGTGCGCCTGTTCGGCGCCGCCCGTGCCCGCCGCCGCGGCCCGGCGCCCGCCTCGATCGCGCCGGGCGCCGCGCCTTCGCCGGCCCTCGCTCCGCCGGCACCGCGCCCGGCCGCTCCGATCACCCTGCGCGCCCGGGCACGCACCACCGTCTCGCCGCGCGTCTTCCTGATCGGCGCCTCGACCGGCGGGCCGCGGGCGGTCGGCGAGATGCTGGAGAAGATCGGCGCGGCGGCCCTGCGCCGGGTGCCGATCCTGATCGTCCAGCACATGCCGCCGATCTTTACCGCGGTGTTCGCCGAGCACCTCGCCACCCGCACCGGCCTCTCCGCGGCCGAGGGCAAGGCCGACGAGCGCCTCGAGCCGGGCCGGATCTACGTCGCGCCGGGCGGGCGCCACATGGGATTGACGGGCGGTGCGGGCCGCGACCCGGTGATCCGCCTCGACGACGGGCCGCCCGTGAACTTCTGCCGGCCGGCGGTCGACGTCCTGTTCAAGGACGCCGCCGCGTTGTTCGGGGCTGCGACCCTTTCGGTCGTGCTCACCGGCATGGGCTCCGACGGCACGCACGGCGCCCGCGCCCTCGTTGAAGCCGGCGGAGCCGTGCTCGCTCAGGACGAGGCGACGAGCACCGTCTGGGGCATGCCCGGTAGCGTCGCCAAGGCGGGGCTCGCCCAGGCCATCCTGCCGCTGCCCGAGATCGGCCCCGCGCTCCGCACCTTGATCACGGGACAGGTCGCATGACCGACATCGAATTCGATTATCTGCGGGCCTACCTCAAGCAGCGGTCCGGCCTCGCGCTGACGCCGGAGAAACGCTACCTCGTCGAGAGCCGCCTCACGCCCGTCTGCCGGCGCTTCGGCCTCGCGACGCTGCGCGACCTCGTCGGGACCCTGAAGCTCTCGCGCGATTCGGCGATCGACAAGGCGGTCGTCGAGGCGATGACCACCAACGAGACCTTCTTCTTCCGCGACCGCACGCCGTTCGACCTGTTCCGCGACGTGCTGCTGCCGGAGGCGCTGGTCCGCCGCGCGCCCCAGCGCCGGCTGCGGATCTGGTGCGCGGCGGCCTCCACCGGCCAGGAACCGTATTCCCTGGCGATCCTGCTTCAGGAAGCTGGTGCCAAGCTTGCCGGTTGGCAGGTTGAGATCGTCGCCACCGACCTGTCCACCGAAGTGATCGAGAAGGGCAAGCTCGGGCTCTACAGCCATTTCGAGGTGCAGCGCGG
>CAZZZJ010000133.1:0-2241 GCA_964658355.1 Beijerinckiaceae bacterium | reverse complement strand
GATCAGCAGCGAGGCCTCCGCCGGCACGATCTCCTCGACCGACGCGACCGCGCTGACCAGCGCGCTCGATTCGATCGATGCAAGCCTGAAGTCCGGCAGCACCACGAACGGCAGCACCGCCGGCACGTCGGGCAGCGCCACGACGGCACGCCTCGATCCATCGACGGTGAAGGACAAGATCGACGGCCTGATCGCCAACCAGGTCAGCAGCGGGACGCTGACCAGCGATCAGGCGACAACGCTGAAGTCGCTGTTCGCCAAGGGCGACAAGGGCGACCGCGACGCGGTGGGGAGCGCCGGCGGTCCGCGTCCGGGACCGCCCCCCGGCCCTCCGCCGAGCGGCAGCGACACCTCAGATTCTTCAAGCACGAGTGCCGATACATCCACGTCGGGCACCACCAGCACGGCATCGACGAGCGATCTCCTGGCGAGCTTCATCAAGCAGCTCCAGTCGACGCAGGCGAGCGGCACCGGCTACGCGTCGAGCGGTTCGACCGCCGCGAGAAGCAGTGCCTCCGCCCTCGTCCTCGATTTCCAGAGCTGAGCCGCACCGGGCCGCCCGGCGTCGCCTCGCCGCCCCATGCTGTACCCCGCCCAGAACGGGCGGGGCCGGCTTCCCCTCAGGTCCCGCTTCATCGCCCCGGGCCGCTCGCGACACACCGTCCGCGCGCGTTTTTTCGCATCGGATCCCGCAACCGCGCGAGACACGTGCCGCCGCCGGCGGGTAGGACGCGGTCTTCCGCACAGCGTGCAGGAGAGATTCTGATGACGGCAAGACCGAAGGTCGCGTTCATCGGCACCGGCGGGACGATCTCGTCGCTGGGCCGCGATTCCCTCGACATCCTCGACTACACCGCGACCGGGAACCGCCTGGAGGCACCGGCGATCCTCGATGCCGTGCCGGAAGTGCACGCGATCGCCGAGATGGTGCCGGTCGCGTTCCGCGCGGTGCCGAGCCCGGCGATCGGGTTCGCGGAATGGCGCGACCTGGTGAAGACCTGCGAGCGGCTGGCGGCGGACCATGCCGACCTGACCGGCATCGTCATCGGGCACGGCACCGCCACCCTCGAGGAAACCGCCTACGCGTTGAGTCTCACGCTGACCGTCGACGTGCCGGTGGTGCTCGTCGGGTCGCAGCGGCCGATGAGCGCCCTGTCGAGCGATGCCGGGCTCAACCTGGTGGCGGCGATCCGGACGGCGGCGTCGGAGCAGTCCCGCGGGCGCGGCGTCCTCGTCGTCCTCAACGACGAGATCCAGGCGGCCCGCGAGGTGACCAAGACCTCGGTCGCCCGCCTCCAGACCTTCCGGACGCCGGATTTCGGCGTGCTCGGCCATGTGGACGGCGGGTCGGTGCAATACTATCGCCGCTCCGAGCGGCGCCATGCGCCGGGCACGCCGTTCGACATCCGGGCGCTCGATGCGCTGCCGCGGGTCGACGTTTCCTATGGCTACGCCGATGCGGACGGCACGGCGGTGCGCGCCTTCGTCGCCGCGGGCGCGCGCGGGCTCGTCTCAGCCGGTCTTGCCCCCGGCATGACTCCGCCGCTGGAGGCCGACGCCCTCGAACAGGCCGCTGCCGCCGGGATCGTCGTGGTGCAGTCGACGCGCGCGGGAAGCGGCGTCGTCCCGCTCACCACCCGCCTCAAGGACCGCGGTATCCTCAGCGCCGATAATTTGACGCCTCAGAAGGCTCGAATCCTCCTGGCCCTGGCGTTGACGGTCACCCGGGAGCCCGAGGCGATCGCACGGATCTTCGCGACCTATTGACGTCCGGCCGATCGCGGTGCGCGCGCGAACCGTCGGCTCGGCGCGCAGGGCGGAAGGCGTGCGGGTCCCGTGCAGGACAGCGCAACGCGTGCCTTGTGCCAGCTTCCGCCATCGACAAGGATCGGAGGGTGGCGCAAGACGGATCGATGATCATGGCGGTAGCATCCATCGTCGCCCTGTCCGGACCCGAACGTGAGCGGATCGCCGCGGATCTGGCCGAGACCGCCTGTGCCGCCGGCGAGGTCCTGCTCGGGCATCACGGCAGCGACTGCCCGCACGTGCTGAAGATGGATGGCTCACCTTCGAGCCGGGCCGACCTGGAGGCGGAGCAGCTGATCCTGGCCCACCTCCGGGAGCGGTTTCCGTCGATCCCGGTGGTGGCCGAGGAGACCTGCCACGACGTACCGCCGGCCGACCGGTTCTTCCTGGTCGATCCCCTCGACGGCACCAAGGACTTCCTCGCCGGCAGCCCGG
>CAZZZJ010000132.1:3808-7925 GCA_964658355.1 Beijerinckiaceae bacterium | reverse complement strand
CGACCGCTATCTCCGCCGCCTCGAGGCGATGATGCTGGTGGCCGACAAGGACGTCGGCCTGCTGCTGTCGGGCGCGGGCGACGTGCTCGAGCCGGAGGGCGGGGTGATGGCGATCGGCTCGGGGGGCAACTACGCGCTCTCGGCCGCGCGCGCCCTGGAGGATACCGATCTCGACGCCGAGGCCATCGTCCGCAAGGCGATGCGGATCGCCGCCGAGATCTGCGTCTACACCAACGGGAGTCTCGTCCTCGAGACCCTCGACGGGGACTAGGAGCCGGTTTCGAAGGAGCGGTCGCCGGCTCGGCACCGGTCTGTCCCGACGGCCCCGTGGACCGCCGGGACGCTGCGCGCCGCTACTTGTCGAAACTGTAGTCGAGGTCGATGCCGTCCTTGCCGTCGTCGCTGATCTTAAAGGTCATCTTCATGCGCTTCTCGGTCGTGCCCGTGTCCTGGGTCTCGTCCCAGACCGAGGTGTAGCGGCAGGTCATCCGCTTGGCCTTACGATCCTCGAACACCGTCTCGGGCTCGGCCAGATCCTTGAGCCGGCGCTTGCCGTCCTTGAAGTCGGGGGCGCCGTTGACGGAGGTCATCAGATCCGTGCGCACCACGGCCTGCGCGCAGAGGCCGCCCGCGGGCGAGGGCGGAGCCGCAGCGACGTTCGGGCCGGGAGCCGGCGTCGTCGGCGCGGGTGCGGCCTCCGCGGGAGCCGGGGCCGGGACGGGAGCAGCGACGGCGGCGGCGGGCATCGCCAGCACCGTGAACGGCCGTTCGATCGCGGTCGTGCGGTCGCTGAACTTGTCCCGCAGCGTGAAGACGATGAGGTATTCGCCCGGGTCGACCCCGGCGATGCCCAGCGTGAAGTCGAAGTAGAATTTCGGGTTGCCGTCCTGCAGGGTGTCCTTGCCGACGGTGAACTCCTTGTCGATCACCGCCTTCTGCGCGGCGAGGATGGTGCCGCCCTTCGTCCGCACGTCGTAGTCGACGACCATGCCGAACCGGACGTCGCCGCCGGCGACGGGCACCAGCGTCTCGCCGACCGGCTCGATGTAGGTGATGATCTTCTCGCTCGGCAGGAAGGCGTTCGAGGCGCGCGCGTCGGCATCGCCGAACTCACCGGAGGGCCGGGTGACGAAGAGCGCGCGGCGGACACCGAGGCTCTGGCTGGCGGCGGGAGCCGAGACCGCAGGCGTCGGTGCCACGGTGGCGGCCGTCGGCGGCGGCTTGACCGCCTCCGGAGCGACGGCCTCGGCCTTGCCGCCGCCGGACTTGGCCCCACCGGCCTTGGCGGACGATGCGGAGCCGCCGGACCAGAACCCGCCGCCGCCGCCGGCCGGGATCGTCACGCTCTTCATGATCGCGGCGAGGGCGGCGTCGTTGGTCTCGCGATCGTCCTGCGAGCCCCATACGGTCAGCAGGACGACCCGGTTCCGGCTCGCCTCCAAGGTGACGAAATCGATGATCGCCTTGCCGTTCTTGTCCGTCGCCTGGTAGCGCAGAACCCGGCCCGGCGTGCCGTTGAAGTCGATGGTCTGCTCGGTCGGCTTGCCGACGAGCTTGACCTTGTTCTTCGTCAAGTAGGCCTTGCTGTCCTTGATCAGCGTCTCGAGCTGCGATCGGCTGTCGGTTGCGATGTTGACGACGATGTCGCCGTCCGCCGAGACGGAGGCGATTTCGGTCTCGTAGACGCTGGTGTCCCAGTCGTCGGGCAGGGTCGCAGTGACGGCGGGTTCCTTTGCCGGCAGGACGACGTCCTTGGCATAGGCTTGCGCGCCCAGCCCGGCGAGCAGGGCGGCGCCGACGATCCATCGTCTCATCTGAAGATTATCCCCGACCCGGCCTCGAACATCGAACCCGACAACGCTCCACTCATCCGGAAAGGCCAAAGAACGGTCAAGCTTGTATCGGCGTGTCTTTGTCTGTTTTCGCGGGACTTCTCGTTCCCGTGACGGGATCGCGGTGGAGCGCGCCGGTCGCGCGGCCGATGCCTCGGCGCCGCGGCGGCGTCATCGGTCGATAAGCTTAACCGGTTTTTGACAACTTCTGATCATTATTAGCGTTAGCGAAAAGGACGTGGACGCGTATGAAGATCGGCGGCAAGCTTCTCGGACTGGTCGGCGCCTCCAGCCTCGTGACCCTCGTGGTCGCGGGCGTCGGCCTCGACACCCTGCGGGCCTTCGACGACTCGGTCGCGGCCGCCCGCAACGCCACCGAGAACGCGCTGTTCGCGGCCGAGCTCAACCGGCTCGCCACCGACACCGCCCTCGAATCCCGCGGGATCTATGCCGCCGCCGACACGCAGGCCGCCCGGAAATACGCCGGCGGCATCGTGCGCGACCTTTCCGCGATCGATGCCCTGCTGACCGAGTGGCGCCCGGCCGTGCCGGCCGCGGACCGGCCTCTGTTCGAGACGGTGGTGAAGGATGCCGCGGCGTTCCGCCGGCACCGCACCGAGACGGCTCGCCTCGGCACCGAGGTCTCGCCGAAAGCCGCCGCCGAGCAGGGCTTCACCGACGACAACCGCAACAACCGCATCGCCTTCCAGGCCGGCATCGACGCCTTCGTGATGCGCAACCGCGAACGGATCGAGACCCTGAACCGCGCCGCCGGCGCGCTCTACACCGATCGCATGCGCCTGCTCCTGGCGCTGGCGTTCGGCGGCACGCTGGGCGGCCTGATCGGCGGCGGCCTGTTCGGTTATCGCCAGATCGCGAAGCCGCTGGGGGCGGTCTCGGCTGCGATCCGCCGCCTCGCGGCGGGCGACCGCGACCTGCCGCCCATCAAGCCCTCGCGCGACGAGATCGGCGCGATCTGGGCGAGCATGCACACCTTTGCCGAGGCGATGGGCGAAGCCGAAGGCCTGCGCCGCAGCCAGGCGGATGCCGGCCTGGAGGCCACCGCCGTCAAGCGTGCCGCGATGGGCACCCTGGCCGACCGCTTCCAGGGCAGCATCGGCGGCCTCGTCGGGCATCTCGCCACGTCCGCCGGCGCGATGGAGGAGACGGCCCGCGCCATGGCGCGCAACGCCGAGCGCACCAGCCTCCAGTCGCAGGCCGTCATGGATGCTGCCGGCACGGCCTCGATGAACGTCCAGGCCGTCGCCGCAGCCACCGAAGAGCTGGCCGCGACCGCCAACGAAATCGGCGCCCAGGTCTCGCAGACCTCCGTCGCCGCCGCCGGCGCCGTCGAGAGCGCGCGGCGCACCAACCAATCCGTGCAGCTGCTCGCCCGCAGTGCCGCCAGCATCGGTGAGGTCGTCTCGCTGATCTCGGGAATCGCCGGCCAGACCAACCTGCTGGCGCTCAACGCCACGATCGAGGCGGCGCGGGCCGGGGAGGCGGGACGCGGCTTCGCGGTGGTGGCCGCCGAGGTGAAGAGCCTCGCCGGCCAGACCGCGCTGGCGACCGACCGGATCACCGCCGAGATCGCGACGATCCGCGAGGCCACCGCCGACGCCGTGGCGGCGATCGAGGAGATCGGCGGGACCATCGGGTCCGTCCACGAGATCGCGATGGGGGTCTCCGCCGCGGTGGAGGAGCAGCAGCTCGCCACCCAGGAAATCGCCCGCAGCGTCAGCGACGCCGCCCAGGGCACCCATGCGGTCACCGAGACCATGGCCGAGGTCCAGGCGGCCGCGCTCCAGGCCGGCGACGCCGCCGCGCAGGTCCTGGCCGCCGCCGGCGAGCTCGCACGCCGCTCCGACGGTCTCGGCGGCGAGGTCGCAGGGTTCGTCCGCGAGATTCGCGCCGCCTGAGGCGGATGCGGGCATCGGCCCTGTCGGATAGGGGGCGTCCGCCCTGGTAAGCGTGCCGCTCCGCGCTTAGATCGGAGCGATGCGCCATCCTTCCTCGTGCCCGCCGGCCCTCCGGTGATCGACCACGCCCTCCTGTCGCGTGCGGTGGCCCGCGGCATCGTCTCCGCGGCGCAGGTCGAGGCCCTCGATCGGCTCGCCCGCGAGGAGCCGACGCCGGCGCTGGCGCCGGAGCGGGGGGACGACGACGAGCGCCTGCGCTTCATCACCGGCTTCGCCGACATCTTCGTCACCCTGGGCATCGCCCTGTTCGTCGGCGCGGCGTGGCTTCTGGCCGGCGACACGCTCGGCGAGACGGGAAGCCGGGTG